>JASJGU010000137.1:0-14001 GCA_033791385.1 Desulfuromusa sp. | reverse complement strand
GATGAGGCGCTGGCGCAGTTAGAGCGTTTTATCGATGATGCGGTGCTGTCAAATTTACTTCTTGTTGAGATTATCCACGTCTCAGGAGAAGGATTCCTTCGTCGTGCTGTGCGTGAGCACTTGGCCGGAGAACGCGAAGTTACAGCATTTTACGCCGCACCGATAAGCCAGGGCGGAGATAATATTACCATTGCCGAATTGAGCTATCAATGACTGGGCAGATTTCAGAAGGTAAAATCAATGAAGTCCGCGAACAAACTGATATTGTCGAGTTGATATCGCAATATGTCAGTTTGAAGCACTCCGGGGCTAATCACACCGGGCTCTGTCCGTTTCATTCTGAAAAATCACCATCGTTCAGCGTGAATTCAGCCCGGCAATTTTTTCATTGTTTCGGTTGCGGTGTCGGTGGCGATGTTTTTTCTTTTCTGATGAAGACCGAAGGGCTTGCCTTCCCCGATGCTGTCCGGAAGCTGGCGGGACGAATCGGTATCGAGCTGGATGAGCGGGCTCTGTCGCCTGAGGAAGAACTGCGCGAACGGCAACGAGAACGCCTTTATCGTGTTAATGAGGTTGCTGCCGCTTATTTTCATCAATTGTTAATGGATCATCCGCTGGGCGAGCCAGCGCGAAAGTACATGAAGGCTCGTGGCTACGGACGTAAGGCTGCCGGAGAATACCAAATTGGCTTTGCTCTTGATTCCTGGGATGGATTGAAAAAACATCTGGAAGAGCAAGGGCTTGCGGACGAAGATGCGCGTACTCTGGGTTTGATTCGACCAGGAAAGCAGGGCCGTGGAGATTATGATCTATTTCGTGGCCGGTTGATTTTTCCCGTTTATGATCTGTCTGGTCGAGTTGTCGCTTTTGCCGGTCGGGTTTTGGATGATGGTAAACCTAAATATATAAATTCACCAGAATCACCAGTTTATCACAAGGGGCGGGTTTTATTCGGCTTGTATCAGGCACGCCAGGCAATGCGACAGAGTGGTGAAGTTCTGCTGGTCGAAGGTTATTTCGATCAGCTGGCATTGTACCGAGCCGGCTTCCCTCAAGTTGTTGCAACTTGCGGAACGGCGCTGACATCTGATCACGCGCGACTTATAAAGCGCTATGTTCAGCGGGTTGTTCTACTCTTTGATCAGGATGCAGCGGGCAAACAGGCAACGTTTAAGGCGATGACGGTGTTGCAGGAAGAAGGTGTTCCTGCCTCAGTCATTGAGCTGCCAGACGGTGAAGATCCCGATTCCTTTATTCAAGGGCAGGGAGCGGAGGCGTTTCGTGCCAGACTCGAAAAAGCTCGTTCGGTTATGGATCTGTTTATGGACGACGTACTGGCTGAGGCGGGCAGTGGTGTTGAACAAAAAGTTCGCGCGGCGGAGCAGATTGTGGAGAAGATTTCCAATCTGAACAGTGAGTTGGAGCAGGATCTCTATTTGAAAGAATTAGCTCAGCGTAGTGGTATTGGTCTTGACCAGTTGCAGCAGGTGAATAAAAAGGCTATTGGACGGGGACAGCAGAGGAAAAAAACTTACTCAGCACCAGCGCAGCCAGAGAACTATCCGCTGCCGGAGCCACCTTTTTCTGAGATGGCCGGGGGGAAGGATCCCGAGTCGGCAAAACGAACTGAATCAAAACCAGGCTGGAGTCGTTCGGAAGAAACGTTATTATGTCTTTTTTTACAAAATCATGTCAGCCGAGAAAAAATATTGGCAGCGGGTGGTCTTGATCTTTTTAATCATCAAGATGCTCTGGGAATAGCTCAGATACTGCTGGATTATTCAGTCGATTCCGAGCTTGATATGGAACTTATAATTAGCAAGCTTGACCCCGATAAAACACGATTGTTGATTGCTTTGTCGATACATGATCAGGGCCAATTTGGTGAGAATGTTGATGCTCTTTTTAGCGGCTGTCTGGAGGCATTGAACCGGGAGAAAAAAAAGCGGCAGCGCGGTGAGTCGATTGATAAACTTCGTCAATTTGAGCAAGCTGGCGATACAAAAAATACAAAAGATTTGTTGAAACAGTTTAAAAATCTGAAGTAGCGGTTACACTTACTAAATATTTAAGTCTGCAGATAACTTGGATCCATCGAGTATGCACTGATTCAGGTATAATTCAGACACCAGAGGAGAGAAGGCAATAATGGCAAAGAAAATAAACCCGGATGAGATTCAGCAACTGATCGACATGGGGAAGGAAAAAGGTTTCCTCACCTATGATGAAGTGAATGAAATGTTGCCGGCTAACATGGTGTCCTCGGAACAGCTTGAGGACGTCATGAGTATGTTTGGTGAAATGGACATCGAAATAGTTGAATCTGAGGATAAGGCTACAGGCTTAAAAGATGACGATAGCGACGATGATGATGAACGAGAAGTTGAGTTAGAGGCGGGTACCCTTGGTAGAACCAGCGATCCGGTCCGCATGTATCTGCGTGAAATGGGACAGGTTGCTCTGCTGACTCGTGAGGGTGAGGTTGAAATCGCTAAGCGGATTGAAGAGGGCGAAGCTCAGGTGACTAAGGTGGTAATGCGCACCCCGATTGCTGCTCATTCAGTGATGCAACTGCTGTCGCGGCTTGAAAAAGGACAAAGTCGGGTTTCAGATATTACCCGCGACTATGATGAGGAAGAGGGCGGTGAAGTCGAAGGGAAACAGCGCAAGCGTCTGCTGGAATTGTGCGAAGAACTCCGGTCTCTGGGGCAGCAGTTGGTGGAAATCGAGGAGTCTTTGCAGACTGTTTCTGCCAAGAAAAAACGTCAAGAGTTGGAGACGAAGAAGGATTCAGGCCGCAAGTTACAAATAAAGCTATTGCGTGAGGTTAGGCTGAAAGATTTTCAGGTTGCTAAAATCGTTGACCGTCTTAAGGATATGGGGAATCAAGTTAAAAAGGGGAAGGCTGAAATTGCTGATTGCGAAGAGAAAGTCAGTCGTCCTTATGGTGAAATCAGCAGTTATTTGACGCGTATGCGGCAGAGCGATGACGATGCGCACGCTGTTGCCGATGAGTTGCATGTCGCCGGGGATGTCTTGTTGTCTGTTGAAAAACGGCTGCTGTCTGCAGAACGTAAATTTAAACGGGTGACTGAAGAGTCTGGATTTGAGCCTGATGATTTGCTGGAATACTTAAAAAATGTCTATAAGGGCGAGTGGATTGCCAAAAAAGCAAAAGCTGAACTGGTTGAAGCCAACCTGCGCCTGGTTGTTTCAATTGCAAAAAAATATACGAATCGCGGACTGCAGTTTCTCGATCTGATTCAGGAGGGGAATATCGGCTTGATGAAAGCGGTTGATAAGTTTGAATATCGCCGTGGCTATAAATTTTCAACTTATGCCACCTGGTGGATTCGTCAGGCAATTACCCGTGCAATTGCCGATCAGGCTCGAACAATCAGGATTCCTGTCCATATGATTGAGACAATTAACAAGCTGATAAGAACCACGCGTCAGCTGGTTCAGGAATGCGGCCGTGAGCCGACTCCGGAAGAAATTGCCGATCGGATGGATCTTCCTCTTGATAAGGTCCGGCGCGTACTGAAAATCGCCAAGGAGCCAATCAGTCTAGAAACCCCGATTGGCGAGGAAGAGGACTCATCACTTGGTGATTTTATCGAAGACAAAGGAGTTGTCTCGCCACTAGAGGCTGTTCTTAAGGGGAATCTTTCCGATCAAACTTCACGAGTTCTGGCCTCTTTGACCCCTCGGGAAGAAAAGGTTTTGCGGATGCGTTTTGGTATTGGTGAAAAATCCGATCATACCCTGGAGGAAGTTGGGCAGGATTTCAATGTGACCCGTGAGCGGATTCGCCAGATTGAAGCCAAGGCTCTGCGTAAATTACGTCATCCTAGTCGAGCAAAAAGATTGCGGGGGTTTGCTTCCACTGAAAGTTGATGCAATGACGCCGCAAAAAAAGTCCGCCCTGCTGCGATGCAGTTTTTTTTAGAATTTCGACATACTGATGTAGGTCTTCACTCCTGAAAAAACACTACGCCTTGCCGGACGAAATTTTAGCTTAGGAGGCTGTCCGAGAATGAATGCCCGGCTGCAAGCCCGGCTGTTTGACCCATATTTCAGCTTCTTTTCAGCCCATAGCTATGGCTATGAGCTCTCAACTGAGCCAAAATCTGATCTCAAGCTTCTGGTTTTTCGCTTCGGTTCTTATTCTCGGACAGTCTCCTTGCCATTCTTGAGGCCAGTGTATGGGGCTGGTACAAATATTATCAGTGTAAATGATACTTTCTCTTGACAGTAGTGGGCTACTTTTCTTATTCTGAGCTCTTGTGTGAAGGGCCCATAGCTCAGTTGGTTAGAGCCGCCGGCTCATAACCGGCTGGTCCCAGGTTCGAGTCCTGGTGGGCCCACCAATAACCCTAGCGGCATTTGCGCTACTTACTTTATTAGGCAATATAGATTGAATAGAGATCATCGCTTAACAAGGTTGACGCTTCCAGATACTGAACCCTGGAGAAGCGTAGAGATTGCGGCGCCGCACGCAAGGGTAGGGAAGCAGATAATGAGAGAGTGTACCGAACAGCCGGTGCACTCTTTCTTTTTGTGGGAGAGGGTCTATGGCTAAACAAAAAACAGCTTGTTTGGCAGATATAGTGGGCTTGATCAATCAGTTTTGTCCCCCTGATTTAGCCGAAGATTGGGATAATGTTGGCTTGCAGGTGGGCGATCCAACAGCAAAAATTGATAAGATTTTAGTCTGTCTGGATGCTGAGGAAATTGCCATTCAGGAGGCACACCGTCAGGGCGCACAACTGATTATCTCCCATCACCCCTTAATTTTTAAACCGCTTAAACACCTGAGCCCTACAGATATGACCGGGCGGGTTCTCTTCCAAGCCATCAAGCAGGACATAGCCGTTGTCAGTGCGCACACTAATCTGGATCGTGCCGCCGATGGATTAAATGACTGGCTCGCTACTCGACTGGGGGTGAAAGATGCTATCCCAGTGGAACGTCCTGGAAATGGTCATTTCTATAAGCTGGTCGTGTATGTTCCCCTTGGCCATGAAATGGAAGTCAGGGACGCCATTTTTGCTGCTGGAGCAGGGCATATTGGAGCTTATGACCATTGTTCATTTAACAGTTGTGGGACCGGGACATTTCGTGGCAATCAGGATACGCAGCCATTTATTGGAACCCCTGGAGAACTTGAAACAACTGAAGAGGTGCGCTTGGAGACGGTTGTTCCTGTTTCAGTATTGAATAAAACTGTCTCTCGAATGTTGAAAGCACACCCTTATGAAGAAGTTGCTTATGATCTGATTCCGTTGGCTAATGAGCGCTTGGATGTTGGGCTGGGGCGAGTCGGTCATCTTGAGAAAACCGTTTCATTGCAACAGTTTGCCGAACAGGTCAAGGGAGCATTTCAGCTTTCTTCACTCAAGCTGGTGGGCGACTTGCAACGGCAAATCAGTCGCGTTGCTGTTTGTGGTGGAACCGGAATGTCACTGTTTTCTGCCGCTGTACGTCATGGTGCCGATTGTCTTGTCACCGCAGATATCAAATTCCATGAGGCACAAAGAGCAAGAGCCGAAGGTATTGCGTTGATTGACGCAGGGCATTTTGCTACGGAACAAATAATGGTGGCGGAGCTTTCCAAACGTTTGCGGAAAGTTGCTAGTGAACGCCAATTTAAAGTTGAGATTATTGAAATGACAGCAGAAAATGACCCATTGGTTGTGTTCTGACTGTCACCACCTGTACTGAAAATGGAGGTTATTAACGTGAAAAACAAAATGAACCTGCTGAGAGATCTTCAAGAGATTGACCAGGAAATCAGCGTTATCGAGACAACTCGTCACGGTTACCGAAATGAATTGGAGGCCTTTGAGGCTGATGCCGCCAGAGTTCAAGGAATGCTTGATCAGTTGAACGATGAGGTGGCTCAATTGCAGCAGTCCGAAGCGGAATTACAGCAAGGTTTGCTGAAGGAACGGGACAATGTGACCCGGGTAGAGGCTCGCTTGCCCGAGATCCAAACTCAGAAAGAATATGTCGCCGTTCTGAAAGAGATTGATGTCGCTAAAAAGGCGAACAAAGATGTTGAAGAACAGATGCAGGCTAAACAGCAGGAAGTCGCCATTCTCGAGGAAGATCTTCTGGAGAAGGAGGGTGAACTTAAAGCGATCCAGGAAAAATCGGAAGCTCGCGGTGCTGAATTGAAACAATTACTGGCGGAGTCTGAGGCAGTGCTGCTTAAGCGGACTCAGACACGAGAATCGGTTGCTACCGCACTTCCCGCAAGTCTGTTGCGCAAGTACCATACTTTGTTCAAGCGTCGGGGCGGGATGGCGCTTGCTCTGGCGAGTAATGGAGCCTGTCTTGGTTGTAATATGCAGTTGCCGCCACAGCAGTATAACAAGCTGTTACAGGTAGCAGAAATTCAAAATTGTCCCCACTGTAACCGGATTCTATACGTAGAGATTGACGTTTAACCTTTCGTTTAAAGGTTGGTCAAAGAAGGACAGATGATCGCCGTCTGCCGGGGCTTTAGCCGCGGTGGAGGGAGGAAAGTCCGGGCTCCATAGGACAGGATGGTTCCTAACGGGAACCGGGGGTAACCCTAGGGAAAGTGCCACAGAGAGAAGACCGTCTGCTGTAGCCCGTAGGGCGAAAAGTGGATAAGGGTGAAAGGGTGAGGTAAGAGCTCACCAGTTCTGGCGGTGACGTCGGAAGCTCGGTAAACCCCATCCGGAGCAAGGCCAAATAGGGGAACGTTTGAGGGCTGTCCGCCCGAAGTTCCCGGGTTGGCTGCTTGAGATCGTTGGCAACGACGATCCTAGATGAATGATCATCGCCCTGCTGCAGGTGACTTCAGCAGGGAACAGAACCCGGCTTACGAACTTCTTTGGCCACTTTTTTTTGCGACAGTATGATATCCTCATGCTGTCGCTTTTTTCTTGAAAAACACCTATCGATTGTCCCCCGCGGGAGGAGGCTGTCATGCCATTAAGTTTTGATCGTTGTAACGGTGAGATTGATGATCTTATTGATCTACTGATGCGCAAAGCAGAGGTCTATCATCCGGATATGATCCGTGAAATGATTATCGGGGCGCTGAAATCAGGTCAGGAAAATGATTATCTTGCGGATCAGAAGTTGATGCGTACGACCATGAAGGAGATGCGCTATACTAATAAGGTTTTTTCTCCCTACCGGAATCGTAAAAAAGTGACCGTGTTTGGCAGCGCCAGAACTTCTTCCGATGAACCGATCTATAAAAAATGTCTTGAGTTCAGCAGGTTGCTGGCTGAACGTAATTATATGGTTATTACCGGCGGTGGCCCTGGCATTATGCGAGCGGGGAATGAAGGGGCCGGGGTTGAAAATTCTTTTGCGGTAAACATTCGACTTCCGTTTGAGCAAGATACCAACCCGGTGATGAATCGGGATAAAAAAGTCATTACCTATAAATATTTTTTCAATCGCAAGGTGGCCTTTCTTAAAGAAGCTGATGCAGTTGTCATGTTTCCAGGCGGGTTTGGTACTCTGGATGAAACGATGGAAATAATGACCCTGATCCAAACGGGTAAAAACCCACCGATTCCTGTGGTGATGATCGATGATGATGGAGGATATTGGGAGGACTGGTTGGACTTTCTCAGAGGCAGCCTGCTCAAGAGGGGATTGATCTCCGGCGAGGATTTCTCCTTATTCTCCATTACTCGAGATCCAGCTGAGGCGGTACAGGTTATAGATGATTTCTATCGCAACTATCACTCGCTTCGTTTTGTGGGGAACAAGCTCGTTATCCGCTTGAATAAGCCTCTCGATTCTGATCATCTCAATATATTAACCGGAGAGTTTGGCGAAATTTTGGTGCCAGGTGGAAAAATGAGTTTAACTTCACCATTGCCAGAGGAACATGATCAACCCGATTTGAAACATCTGCCGCGGATGACTCTGGAATTTAACCGACGTAGCTACGGGTTGCTTAAATCTTTTATCCGTCGAATCAATTCTTTTTAAAAGGGGTCCTGATGTCTGTCGATACAACTCTCCCGATCAGTCGGTTAACCGCGCATTTACCGCACCGGGATCTACGTCAAATGTTGCGACTGGTCCGTTTGTTGTTCCGGTTGAGCCAGTCAGAAACATACCGTAACCGGATTTTCCCTCAGATCCCCGCAGTTGCCAGATTCAATCCTGGCCATGCAGCATTGATGATGGGCTACGACTTTCATTTGACCGCCAATGGCCCCCGGCTGATTGAGGTTAATACCAACGCAGGTGGCGGATATATTGCTTGGTTAAGTGAGCAATTGGCTGGCCGGGTGTTGCCACCCGATCTGTCAAATCGTTTTCAGCAGCGTTTATTGCATAGTTATCTGCAGGAATGGCGCGACTATTCCGGGGGAGAACGACCATTGCAGAGGGTTGCCGTGGTTGATGAGGATCTGGAGCAGCAAGCACTCCTTCCGGAGATGGTTGGCTGTTGTGATTGGTTGTATCAACATGGAATCGATGCACAAATGGCTTCCCCTGAACAACTTCAAGTCCGCTCAGAAGGAGTTTATCTGCACGAGAAAAAAATTGACCTGATCTATAACAGACACTGTGATTTCTATCTTGAAACAGACCTGATGAACGATTTGAAGTTAGCCTATCTGGCTGCCAAGGTCTGCTTGTCCCCCAACCCTTTTGCCTACGGATTGTTGGCTGACAAGCGCAGGATGGTACTCTGGTCCGATCCGGATGCATTGGATGAATTAGATTTATCAGTTCAAGAGAAGCAGTTATTATTGGCAATGGTTCCCCCCAGCGTTTTGTTGTCTACACAGAACCGGGACAATATTTGGACACGACGCAAAAAGCTTATTTTTAAGCCTGTCACCAGGTTTGGCGGTCGTGGTGTATTAATGGGAAAGGGTATTACGAAAAAAAGGTTTGCGGATTTAGATCCAGAAACTACCCTGGTTCAGGAGGTGGTTACCCCCTCAATTGAAACTTCACCAAACGGAGATGAGTTTAAGATGGATCTGCGACTGTTTGTTTATCGCGATCATCTTCTCGGGGTGGGTGCCAGGCTGTATCAAGGTCAGGTCACCAATTTGAAGACTGAGGGTGGTGGGTTTGCAGCGGTTCGGATTGTTTGAAAAACTTACCCGCCAGATTTTTTAACTTTCCAACCTTTATCCTCCAGCAAGCTTAACAGCAGATCACGATGATCGCCCTGAATTTCAATCACCCCGTTTTTGATCGTTCCACCGGTTCCACATTTCTGCTTCAGAGCTTTTGCCAGTGACTTCAACTCATCTCCCGTTAAAGGGATACCGGTGATCAGGGTCACTCCCTGACCTTTTCGTCCCTTGGTCTCTCGGTGAAGGCGAACGATACCATCGATCTTAGCACTATTAGCAGGATTGTGGGCTGGTTTGTGGTTGCAACGGCATTTTTGAAGCTGTTGCTTACACTTGGGGCATGTCGTTCCTATTTCATCAGAATAAACGAGTCTATGATTTGAGTTTGCCATTATTCTCCCAGCATTTAAAAGGGTCGGGCTTGGTAACTATTGATGAATGGTTTTTCTGAACTGACATTCAACACAGATCATTTGAAATTCGTAAAGCCCCGATTCCTTATTCATAACCGTTGCAGTTGTCATGTGTCGGTTGCAGGTGATTTTATAGCATTCACTGCAGACCAGACCCTCGCCAGTCGTAGAGTAGTGATCACAGACATGACACATCCAGGGTGATTTTTCATCTGACATGAACTAACCTCAGTTTGGTTCGCAGGGGAGCATCATAACCAATAAAGGTCATTTCAGCTAGATTTAGCCTCTTTCAAAATGAAATGAGTTTGAAGTGAAGCAGCCCTCGTGTTTCTAACATGAGATGAGTTTGAATAACCAGAGAGAAAAACGTTCATGATAAAGGGATGAAAATTAACATGAAAGTCAAACATTTTCTGGGCTTGTAGCAGAGATTCTACATGGATCGATATTATATGCACCTCTGCGGGTTATGCTTAGAACAGGTGATCAACCAATATTTTGATCCCAATACCGCAAAGAACCATGCCGCCTGCAATCTCAACCCGTGGTCCCCAGAGGGCGCCGATTTTTCGTCCCAACAGCATGCCAGCAGCAGTCAGCACCGCAGCAATCACCCCGATCACCAGGGCGGGGATCCAGATGCTAATCTCCAGCAGTGCCAGAGAAAAACCGACTGCCAGAGCGTCGATGCTGGTGGCGATTGAAAGCATGACCATGGTTCCACCTCGGGTCACATCTCGAATGCACTCCTGCTCATCACCCCTCCGTAGAGCTTCGAAGACCATCCTTCCGCCGACAAAGAAGAGGAGACCGCAGGCGATCCAATAATTGTAGGCGTTGATCCATTGATGCATGCTAAGCCCAGCCAGCCACCCTAAAATCGGCATCAGGCCCTGAAATAGACCAAAATGAAAACTCAATCGAAACCAGCGCCGTTCAAGCAGAGGATCCAGCATGGCCCCTGAGGCCAGAGCTACAGCAAAGGCATCCACTCCCAGGGCAATCGCAATCCCCAATAATGTTATAATTTCCAAGGTTTAAACTGCTCTCTTTTCCGCCAACGCAGGTATGGGCCTTGAGTGGGCCCGTCACCGTCACCGTAAGCGTAAGAAGTGTTAAGTTCATGATGTCCAGTGTCCAGGAACAACCCCAGCATTTGGTCAGCGGTGGATATTTTATACGAAATATTTGGAATGGAAAATAAATGTAATGACGGCATATTAATCGGTGATTTTCTGCCTTAACTCCTTCACCTTCCCCCTTATTTTCTTTTGGTCGGTCCGTTTCTTGATGGCTGTTTTACTTGGGCGGGTTTTTTTTCGCGGTTTTTCCGTGACCAGCGCGGATTGAATAAAAGTCTGCAGCATTTGCAGTGCATTGAGTCGATTCTGTTCCTGACTGCGGGTTTGCTGCGATTTGATGATAATGACGCCATCTTTGTTGATCCGATGATCTACCGATTGTTGTAAGCGTAGTTTCACATGGTCAGGAAGGGATGAATTGAGAATATCAAAGCGGAGATGAATCCCAGTGGAAACCTTATTGACATTCTGTCCTCCGGCTCCCTGAGAACGGATGGCAGTCACTTCAATTTCCTGCTTAGGGATCGTTATTCTGTCTGAAATCTGCAGGTCTTCCATCTAGTGGTCCTTATTCTCGGACAGCCTCCTCGTATTTGTGAGTCAGGAGGACGATTCCAGTAGCGGCTTAAGAAATCGTTCAAAGGTGACCCGTTGGTTTGCAGTCAGCAAATCGATATCCCCTTCGTTATCGAGCAAAAAAGTGCCGACACCAATGACTGTTTTTGGCAGGTAGCCAGTGCCGGCAACGCTCTGTTCAATTTTATCGATTCTTTTGCTGATCAGGTTTCTCAATAGGTTCAGGTCGAGTTCCATATTCTGCCCTCCAAATTTCTACAGAGTTAGTCTGTGTTTTCCACGTGAGGATAAAAGATTGTGCGCTACAGCTCAAGAACTAAGGAAATCGATCCAGATTACACGTTACCGAGTTGCCTGGCAAAATCCACCGGCATCCCGCTGTCAAAGGTCATCTTTTTCCTGCTGAAGGGGTGGGTAAAGGATATCGATCGGGCGTGGAGAGCGAGACGTTTCGAAGCAGTGCCCCCGTTTCCGTATTTTCTGTCCCCCAGGATAGGATGTCCCTTTTCTGCAAAATGCACACGAATCTGGTGCTTTCGACCGGTCAGGAGATGAACCTCCACGAGGCTTAAGCCTTTGGTCTCTTTTACCACTTTGTAGGCCGTATGGGAAAGCTTTCCTATGGCAGGATCACGGGTTGAGTAGACTCGGTGGGCTGTATTTTCGGTCAGATAAGTAGAGATTGTCCCCTGCTTGGGCGTCAGTTGACCTTGAACGATAGCAAGATAGTGTTTGTCTGTGAGATGCCAATGTTCCTGTAAAAATTTCTTTGCCAGTTCGCTTTTGGCAAATAGCAATACTCCAGAGGTGTCTTGATCCAGGCGATGGACGACATAGACCCTGTTACGCGATTTAGGATTCCCTTTGCGGACATAATCATTAAGCAGATAGTGGGCCGTTCGCGATTTATCCCGCTCCGTGCCGATGGTCAACAGTCCCGGCGGTTTTTCCACTACGAGGATGTCTTTGTCCTCATGCATGATGGTCAGCCCTTTTGGCTGACGTTTTTGGGTCGGTCGGTTGTTTGTGCGCGGATGATTCAATTGATTGCCTGTTGTTTATCCAAGAAATTTATATTCAACCTTGATAATCTCAAGTTCTGACTGTCCACCGGGGGTTTTAAATGAGACCAAATCCCCCTCTGATGACCCCAGCAGGGCTCGACCAATGGGGGATATCCAGCTCACGTAACCGCGCGAGGGATCTAATTCGTCTGCGCCAACAATGCTGAAGACCTTTTCTTCACCTGCTTCGTTTGCAACCGTGACGGTACAGCCAAAAAGAACTTTTCCGTTGGCAATTTTCTGTTGTCCAACCGGATCAACAATAGTCGCATCCTCAAGTCGTTGGGTTAGAAAACGGATGCGCCCATCATACTGCCTAAGCTTTCTTTTAGCGTAGTGGTAATCGGCGTTCTCACTTCGGTCGCCATTGCTTGCCGCCCAGGCCGCAGTTTTAACCATCTCTGGGCGCAATTTGTACAGGGTTTCTTTGAGCTCAGCCCTTAGTCTCAGAGCGCATGCGGGTGTCATGTAGATCGGGGTAGACTTCGATGTTTCTTGGTTCGCCATGGTGACTCATTTCAGGAATGATGGAGTTTTACGTTGTGCTGTTTTGTTGTTGGTTTGAAGGGGAAGCAAGTCAACGTGTCTGCTTTCCCCTGCTGCCTCTCGCCGTCCTTTTCTGCTTATCAGAATCTAGGGCGTTGCCGCCTCTGCGCAGGTTGTTAAGGGTGCTTTTTTGTGTGTCAGCAGTTTTACGCTCTTCTCCCCGCGCTTGCACCTTTTTTGGCTTTTTAGGTTTCTTTGGGCGTCCCTTCGTTTGGCGCGTTAACGGGACTTTATGGTTCGGTATAAAACCAGTCTCAACTTCACGCACCAAGGTCTGGTGGATCAGGGATTCGATGGCGGCGAGCAACTTGACCTCATCGGCACTGACCAGAGAGAGCCCCTCTCCTTGAAAACTGGCACGACCGGTACGACCGATACGGTGAAGGTAGTCTTCAGGAACTTTGGGCAGATCAAAATTAATCACATGAGGCAGTTCGTTAATGTCGAGACCGCGTGAGGCGATGTCAGTGGCGACCAAGACACGGGTTTTGTTCGCCTTGAAATCGGCGAGAGCACGGGTTCGCAGCCCTTGACTTTTGTCACCATGGATGGCCACTGCAGAAATGTTCTCACTCTTCAGATGCCGAACTAATTGGTCTGCTCCGTTTTTAGTGCGGGTGAAGACCAGTACTTGTGACCAATCTTTACCGCGTATCAGGTGACTGAGAAGGGCCGATTTTTTACTCTTATCGACCTCATAGACCCACTGTTTGACACTCTTCGGTGCAGAGTTCTTCGGGCTGACCTCAATCTGCAGTGGACGATCGAGCAGGCTATCTGTGAGGCTGCGAATTGGGTCGGAAAAGGTTGCTGAAAAGAGCAGGTTCTGGCGCTTTTTCGGCAGCAATAAGAGAATTTTGCGGATTTCGCCGCTAAAGCCCATGTCGAGCATCCGGTCGGCCTCATCCAGCACCAGTATCTCTAGTTGCGAAAACTTCACAGCATTCTGGCTGAACAGATCCAATAACCGCCCCGGCGTTGCCACCAGCACATCAATCCCGCTGCGCAGTTTCATCATCTGTGGATTGATCTTCACTCCACCGTAGACAACGCCCGATTTCAGCGAAAGGCGTTGACCATAGGTGGTAACGTTCTTCTCAATCTGCACAGCTAGTTCGCGGGTCGGTGTCAGAATCAGGGTGCGGATGTGGTTTGCCCGCACTTGGTTGCCGTTGGCAAGTCGCTGTAGCAGTGGCAGGGAAAAGCTGGCAGTCTTCCC
>JASJGU010000136.1:0-2613 GCA_033791385.1 Desulfuromusa sp. | reverse complement strand
ATATATGGTTTGTCGGTACGGCTACTTTCGTAATGAATTGCCGCGGCGACCAGCTCTTTGCCAGTACCACTTTCGCCTTGTATCAAGACAGTTGCGTCGGTTTGCGAAACTTGACTGATCAAATTGAGCATCTGCTGCATTGACGTACTTGACCCAATCAGCGGCTGGCGTTGTCCACAACAGTTCTCCAGAGAAACACACCGCGCTTTGATGGACAGAATATTCAGCAAGCGCTGAACCCGGAGGGTCAAGTCATCCAGATCAAAGGGTTTCAAAATATAATCGGTAGCACCTTGTTTTAAGCAGGTCACTGCAGCTTCAGTATTACCGTGAGCAGTCATCAGGATAACTTCAGTATGCGGAGTAAGCGACTTCACTTCAGCCAGAAGCTGCTCCCCATCTATACCGGGCATACGGATATCGGAGATAATCAGATCGTAGCGGTTATTCTTGACCAATGCTAAGGCGTCGGTTCCATTTGTTGCTTCATCAACCTGCCAACCTTGATTCTGCAGGTGGTCGAGCACCGTAATGCGCATAATCTCTTCATCTTCAGCAATCAGAATTCGCGCTGTCATTTAACCACCTCTATCTGAGCTGGTTGCTGTAAAGGGATGTTCAAAGTAAAACAAGCCCCTCCATCTGGATTGTTATTCACGGAGATATGACCTCCTAAACGTTTGATCAAGGAATCGGAAACAGAAAGCCCCAGTCCGGTCCCTTCACCAACCTCTTTGGTGGTGAAAAAGGGTTCAAAAATTTTATCCAGATGATCAGGATCAATCCCCGAACCGGTATCGGAAAATTCAATCTTGATTGATCCGCTCTCCAGACGGCTCCTGACTTTAATTGTGCCCTCCTTGGTAGCGATGGCTTGGACAGCGTTCCCGGCCAGATTCATCATGACCTGCCGCAGCGCTTCTATGCCGGTTGTCACGGGACGTCCAATCTCGAGTTGCAGATCCAGCTGGATATTCTTGTGACCCATGCAAGATAGCTCCAGACAATCCTGGATCACTTGGTCAACATCGCCCAACTTGGTTTCCAGAGGCTC
Organism: Desulfuromusa sp.; assembly: GCA_033791385.1. GTDB lineage: Bacteria > Desulfobacterota > Desulfuromonadia > Desulfuromonadales > Geopsychrobacteraceae > Desulfuromusa. The sequence continues at coordinate 1,559 of JASJGU010000136.1, read as the reverse complement.
TTTTCTGCCGATCTTCAGTAATTGCTGAACGGTTCCTTTAATCCTGTCGATCCCTTGTCCGAGTAGCGTCATGTAGCGATTTTGCAGCTCCGGTTGATCCATATTGCGCCGCATGGTCTGGATACAATTCTGCATACCACCAAGAGGATTGTTGATTTCGTGGGAGATCCCGGCAACCAGTCGCCCCAATGCCGCCTGCTTTTCACTTTGAAAGACCTGTTCACGGCTGGCATCAAGATCCTGCTGTGAAGTTTCAAGCCGGCGGCAAAGTTTAGCAAAATGGTTGCTCAAAACCCCGATTTCATCATTGGACTCACTTCCTGCAGAAGTGTCGGCGAAGGATTGTGCGGGATAAAGATCCATCGCTTGGGCAAGCAGCTTCAGTCGCCTGGCGACCAGGGAACTAAACAGCAGATAAATGCTGATGGAAACGATAAGAATTGTCGCCACGGCGATATTCAGCAGCATCCGATTGTTGGCTTTTATTTCCGCATAGGCCCAGTCCATCGGAATCGTGACATTCATGCCACCACGGATATCACCGAGCGAGTAACCCTGCTTGCCGTGGCAGGTCAGACATTGGGAATCGACTGTCAGTGGAGCCATGTAGCGCAGCCGATAACTTCCAGAATTCTGCTCGATTTCAACGACTTCGGCAGCTCCGCCAACAAATTTTTTCAAGCCGCGACGTTCAAAATCATCCGGCACATTATCCGGGTTCAGCGGATTCAGACTGGTGACATTGAACTGTCCCATCCCTTCTTTAGCCGCATAAGCTGAAAGTTCCCGAGTCACCATGGCCGGGTTACGCTTAACCAACCAGTTCCCTTGACTGTCCTGAATTTCTCCCTGTTCCAGAAACGGATTGCTTTTAACACCTGGGCTTTTTACCAGAAACAGGCCATTGTGATCCGATATCCATTGCCGGGTCAGGCGAATCTGGTGAAACAACATTTTCGCCTGGCGGGTTGCCTGCTCAACCACCAGCTCCTCTTGAAATGTAGATGTTCGATAAAAAGTCACCCCGTAAGAGAGACCAATCACCAGACTGAGCAGAAGAATAAGCTTGGTTTTTAACTGCATGGGCAAAACACCTTATACATTGAAAACAATGGCCACCAGGTATCAACACAATTGCTACCAAACGGTAACATGAAAAACTGAGGAAAGGCTACCTCATGGTAACAAAATTTAAATACATATATCCATATGTAGCTGTAATTGTATCGTTTTTTTTGTGGCATGCTGGTTGCTTTAATGGATACATGCACTATACTCAAACGCTAAGAAGACCAATCGATCACAGGAGGTGACATGAGAGAAAAGGTGGCAAGGGCTAGGTGTTGGCAGGAGACTTCTGCTGATTATCCTGATGTTCACAATAACTCAGAAGGCTGCTTATGGAGACCGGTAACGTTATGAAATATATAGCAATCTGCTGTGTTCTGGTGACGATTGGCCTGTTTGCCTACGTGGTAAACGAATCCAAAATGTTGTCGTACCTGTCCAGCGATCCAAAGGTTTGCATCAACTGTCACACCATGAACACACATTATGCA
>JASJGU010000135.1:0-4150 GCA_033791385.1 Desulfuromusa sp. | reverse complement strand
CTCCATGATTCGGTGGCAGGTGTTGTTGATCATTTCGATTTTATGCATCATGGTTCTGCTCATCATGGTTCCGCCGACCAAGGCGAGCACAATTGTAATCATTAGCCCCCAGAACAAAGCCTCTCGAATCAGACTTTGAATTTCCTCCAAGTTGTGGATATCGCGACCGACTAACAGATGAAACTTCCCCTGCAGGGGAAAGATCCGTGCTAGAGCTTTGCGCTGATCAGCAGCGGGATGTGCTCCACTGTCGATACGAAACGATAGCCAGCCTTGCTCTGAGGGCTGGTCATCGGGCCATTTTTTAAGATTGCCGAGGATCGGTTCGAATTGCGCATCGGTGAGAAGGTAAAGAGAGGTATCTATTTTTTTCCTGGACAATCGGTCGCTAATAATTTTGCTCAAACCCGACAACCCTGAGAGATCGTAGCTTTCAGCTAGTCCGGTAATCTCAGCTTCGATGGTCGCCTCAGTTTGGCGCACCATGTATCCGGCCGTAGACCAGTAGATGAACCCGAGTAGTAGCAGCACAGAGACGCTAAACAGCGCCATATAAATCAGGGCGAGTCGAAATGTCGAACTTTTAAATAGTTTTGTGATCTGCACGGAGAACATATCCGGCACCTCGGATGGTATGCAGTAAGGGGCTGTCGAACTGTTTGTCGAGCTTGCTACGCAATCGGCTGATATGTACGTCGATGACGTTAGTCTGAGGGTCAAAGTTATAGTCCCAAACACTTTCCAGCAGCATGGTTCGGGTGACAACCTGGCCACTATAACGCATGAGAAACTCAAGGAGACGAAACTCACGGGGCTGTAACTCTATCGTCAGTCCGTTTCGTTTAACTGTCCTGGAAAGCAGATCCATCTCCAAATCACCAACCTTAAGACTGGTAATTAGTTCGGTTGCCGTTGCGGTGCGCCGTACGAGAGCTTCAAGTCGTGCAAGCAATTCAGAAAAGGCAAAGGGTTTAACCAGATAGTCATCACCTCCAGCGCGTAACCCCTCAACCCGGGAATCAACTTCGCCAAGGGCACTGAGAATCAGCACCGGAGTATTATTATTTGATGCACGCACGGCTCGAATGATCGCCAGCCCATCCAATCCTGGCAGCATTCGATCCACTATCAAGACCTCATAAGATTGGTCAAGAGCCATAAACAGACCGTCTCTGCCGTCATGTGCGAGATGTACAGTATGCCCGCTCTCTTCTAATCCTTTAGCCAGGTATGCTGAGGTATCAGTATCATCTTCGATCAACAGGATGCGCATTTTATGTGTCCAACATTGTGAGAACTATAAATGTCTCCATGGAGTTAATTATAATGCCCGTTCGGTGGTTAGCAATCCACTGTGTTTCCAGCGATACCATCAACTAGGTTTTGACTCAAGTTTGATGATTTCGCAAAAAGTCATAAGATGGCGACGCCACCAAGTTTAGCTCTTCACAAAGCTGAAGGCATCAGTTAATAACCATCCATTTGTGATTATTTCAGCTTCAACCAGATGTCTACCAGGAGATAAATGACTGGTGGATAGCAGATATCCACTTCTGAATGGCCATGCCCGATTCATCACTTGCGTACCATTTGGCTCAATAATAGTCGTGATAACCTGGGCATTTGTTATCATTTTACCTGCGGGATCACTGATGAATAGCATCGGAGGGTCGGAGCGATGTGCCGTATCAATGCTGGCTAATTGCAGACCAAAATCTCCAGTGACAAGAGCCAGATGATAACTATCAGACTCAGCATACTGAGCAGTACAGCTCTCAAGGTCATCGTCGAGTTCTTCGACAGGGTTTGCCAGTGCCTCAGCTGGAAGAGATAAGGTTGTCGCAAAGAAAATAGAGCACAGAACCTGAATCATCTTTTTCATAGTTATCTCCTTAGTATGTGGTCGTACAATCTATTGATCGGTATTTGTCCGGTAATTTGATTATACACACGGCACCTTACAGGAGCCTTTCCGCAACATTACAAATTGGTAAGGAAGGGTTGTCTGGCTTGTCTTTTCTGAAATTATAGATACCGTTAAGGTGAACTGTGTTGTCCTGGAAAGCGAGGTAACCTTTACTAAATAGGGAGAAAATCAATGTTAAAGCACGAGTTATTGCGTAACGATAGTATTCTCATTGTCATCCCCGAAGATCCCTTGGAAGCCAAAGATTTTGAAGAATTAAATCGGGAAGTTGATCCCTATATTGCGGAAACGGGAAAACTCAACGGTTTAATGATCTACGCAGAGTCTTTCCCAGGCTGGGACAATTTCGCGTCCTTTCTTCAACATATAAAATTCATAAAAGACCATCATCAGAAAATTGGGAAAGTTGCGGCTGTTACTGACAACAGTTTTCTCTCAATTTTACCTCGTGTTTCCCGCCATTTTGTTCAGGCTGAAATACGGCACTTTGCCTGGGATGATAAAGAAACCGCCATTGTTTGGCTCAAATCTGACGGCGACTAAAGAACTAAAGGTCGTCCACGGAGGGCACATTGCTGAAAAAAATGAACAAAAAGCTGCATGCCATGCTAGCTAACCTCATTGATCTAGCACGTGCAGATACACTGTACTGTGACGTGTATATTTTACGGGCCCGTTATTACCTTAAGCAAGAGCTTTCGCACGATGGCTACTTGGGTATAAATCGAATAAAGATCAGGGAAGCCAGCCTGCCCAACCAAATACGCAATGCTATGAATCGTGGAGACTGGCATGAGGTCTATGAATTGAGCGGTCTTTACAAAAGCCTCCAAGAGGAACTTGAGGGCAAAAAAACTCTGGAGGAATTTGCGCGGAAGATTTACGACAGCCAGGATATTCCCATCGATCCATTCTCACCCGGAATGCATAAAATTGCCGGCTTTTCAACGAATCACCTGCCTGATTTACGGAATAAAGCTATCCGAGGGCTCAAAGAGCTCTCTCAGTCAGATAGTGACTGGAAAGAGTTCTATGCCAAACGCCAGGCGGTCTTTACCGCCTTGATCATCAACACAAATGGTTTAGATACGTCGTCCCAGCCATCCTCGGCGATAGTTCTGGAAGAAGAGGCTGCAGAAGCATTGGAGACCGGCAACATGGCTCGCTTAGAGCTTCTGGCGGAAAAGCTGTCACAGAATTCAAGCAAAGCTGACAGCTCAACGACACCCGCTGAGTTTCTAGAAAAAGCACATAAAGCCCCAGATGAATACCTCTTTGAATTCCCGCAAAAAGTTCTCAAAAAAGCAGCAGATCTGGGTCTTGAACTCTACTCTGTTCCTTCCCGCAGTGCCGAATATGCGCCGTTTTCCCGTTTTTCTTGGCACCCGACATATTCTGACCTGCAAAGCAGTCATCCGAGTGTTATGCAGGTTCCAGATCTTCCCTTTCCGACCGGTTTTCCGGAAGCCTTAAAATCGCGCATTCAACTTTTTGCTATCCACCCTTTTATAAATTCTGCTGGCGTTCGTTACCTACCAAATATGATTGCTGAAGACGTGCTGGTCGAAGGCTTTCCCGAACCAGAAGCGGGTTCAGATCTCCCCTCATCTGGTCTGCTGGAGGCTCTGGGGCTAAAACAGCGCAGTCAACTTAGCCGCCAACAGATCGAAGCTGTGTTATTGGATAAAGGTGGCGATCTTCTACGCGACGAGCTTGGTCTTGATCCAATAGACTTCAAACTTGTCTGTATACCACCTGATTTGCATCTACGGATCGGATTAGATCGAGGCTGGGGACAGCAACGAATCTGGACTCATTTCGATGGGTACATGATCATGGCTGACGCAAACCGCTGGGCCTTAGCCGGAGGAGATGTGCGATATGGAGGGATTTATGATTTGCTCGGACTCAGCTGCCGTTACGACTCTGATCGGATCATTTCACGCTTTGCCGTAGTTCAGAGGTGCCGAATGGCAATCTGGCAATAATGGCTCTCAGATGTAACGACCATGGACATCGGGTTCGTTTTTACCATGGCCCTATCGTTAGCGGTTCTCTGGATCCACCTGTTTTTTAGTGCCTGCGGCTACTCTTTACGGGTCAACAGCTTTTCGCATAGGAACAAAGTGTGGATTTAACACATCACTGCGTAGAGAAAAAAGGCGCAAGATTGAGTGATATACGGTAAAGTTTATTTGGGAAAAGGGGAACAGGAAAAGACGC
>JASJGU010000134.1:0-5291 GCA_033791385.1 Desulfuromusa sp. | reverse complement strand
CGGGCGGCAGAGCCACCCTTGTTTTGCTCATGTCTCAAATAAACAAGGCGTTGATCATCGAAAGCATCAATGATTTCTGCTGAATTGTCTGTAGATGCATCATCTACGATAATCAGTTCAAAATCGGTAAATGTTTGCTTGAGAACGCTGCTTATTGATCTGCGAAGATAATCAGCTCGATTGTACGTCGGCAATATGATGCTTACATTTGGCGTCATAAAGGTGCTATTTCCTAACGATTACAAGCTCATTTTCAGTGGCGAGAGAGAACCTTTTATTTTCCTCTTCACTAACCAAATCGGTTTTTTTGTAAATGTGAGTGCTGAACCCAGCCTCTTGTAATCGCTGGTAATAATCTGAACCATACCAACGAACATGATCATTTTGTCCAAACGCTTTTTCTCTGCCTTCCGGTGTGGTAATGCTGGCGTCCTCTAAAGTCGTCTCACCCTTCATGGGGACCTGTAGGCTTGCCCAACCGCCTTTTTTTAGAACGCGGTAGAGTTCTGTCATTGCTTTTCTGTCGTCTGGAATATGTTCCAAAACATGGTTGCATATGATCACACCAAAAGACTCATTCGGAAATTTAATGTCAGTAATATCCATCTCGACCATTGCATATTTGGGGTCCAAATCGGCAGAGACATACTCGAAATTTTTCTTGAATATTTTTGCAAGACAGGGCTCAGGAGCGAAATGTAGCATCTTGCCGCTTTTGGGTAATATCTCCTCCTTCCAAAATGATTGGAGCATTAACCATAAGAACCTGTGACGTTCCAGGGAGTGGCAATTGGGACATAATGCGCCCGGACGTTTCGACGGTCCACCGGGAAGAAAGGTGATAAAACCACTTTTGCAGACGGGGCAGTAATAATTGTCACCCCTCAATTTCCAGAGGGCATATGTGCGTCTTATTCTATTCAGCATCATATAAATTCACTCATATTTTTCAAAAATGGTGACCAACTTTTTCTCCATAATATCCCAACTATATTCATCAATACATTTTTTGCGGGCATCTCTCCCCATTGCTGCAGCTTCCATAGGATGGGAAAAGACCCAATTTATTTTCTCTGCCAATGAAGCGATATCTCCTGGCTCAACAATAAGACCACAACCCTCAAGAATCAGAGCTAAGTCTGCAACATTCGTGGCGATTATCGGCTTTGCCATCGCCATGGCATCGAATAGCTTTGCCGGAATCTGGCCATAGCTCTGCATGTCATTTTTCTGGGGGAGGACCACAAGATCGGCGGCATTCAGATATTCCGGAATAGCATTAAATGGAATTCCATCCCTCAGAATAATTTTTTCACCACCTAACTCTTTTAGGGACTGGTCATATTTATTATCGGCGCCGGCGCCGATGACCATCAACCGAATATCGTCACGATCAAGCAGGTTTAGGGCTTTTACGATATCGTCCAATCCCTTATGGGGCCGTGCCGTACCGAGAAACATGATTGTTTTGAAATCCTTGATGCCTAGCTCTTTTCGCATGGGAATCCGATCATACTTATCGGGATCGAAGGATTCCGTGTCTTTCCCGTGGGGAATGATGATGCCCCGACCATATTTATGTTGGAGTTGAGTTGATACGGTGGTGACTTCATCTGCGAAGCGTACGCAATGTTCCATCCATTGTGTGGGATATGGCCCCGTTGGATCCCAGATGGTTCTCCAGCGCCGACTTCCCTTGAGGTGCTGATACCAGGAAGTCTCCAAGTCGTCGATATCAAGGACAACAGGCTTGTTGCCAAAAACTTTTTTCAGCAAGCTGACGCCATAACTTGGCAATCTGAGTTTGGAGGCGTAAATCACGTCACCATCGAGTCTTTTTGCCATTTCGGCCATAGATTTAAAAAAAGACGGAAATTTTTTTTCGGCGATCGAATGATAATTGAACTCCCCCGTGTCGCATGGTTTCCAGATCGGATCTTCGGTGTTGGTAAAAGAAAAACCGTGTATTTCAACGTCATACTTTCGGCGAAGTACTTTGCCAAGCAAGTATGCTCGGCCAAGGCAGTTGTTGCCCAGATCGTATGAGATAATTGAAATTTTCATTGAAATCGTAATTTTCCTTTTCTTTACTTCATGCTCAAGAGGGTGATTCCCTAAGGGAAACCAGTATCTAAATTTCGTTTTATATCATCCTGCTTCTCGGATCGCGCTTTGGATGGCAGAAAGATATTTTGTTCCCCAGCGTTCGCAGGGCTCAAGGTGATTCCCTTCAGCCCATTCGTTCCATGCATTAACGAAAATAAAACGATCCGGGAGCAGGTCCCAGTCGGTCATTTTTATTTTATTAAGCGACCATTTTTTGAAAAGCTCAGGGGTGGAGTCGTTTATGATGAGAGCAGAGCCTTCAGATCGACGAGGCGAATTGTCCCACCCTGGGCAGACCCCAGGGAAAATTGGCCACCCCTGTTGAAAGTCGTATTTCAAATCATTCTCGACAACGTCCTGATAATTATAAATGCTGTCGATTTGCTTGAAACTTATCAATGCTTTTCTTAGAAAAGGGACCTGGAGCTCTCTTAACTTAGAAATTAGATTTTTATATTGTTTAACCTCTGGGAATTGTCTTGTAAGAGGCTGAAATTCAATACCGGCGTCGAAAATTTTGAAGGCTTTTTCAAAACTCTCTGTCGTGCCGATTCTTCTTTCAAAGCGGCACAAAAAGACATTGATCGAATGTGTCTGTAACTCTGCACGAAAAGCATCTGTATATTCTTCTATCTCACCACCTATGCCATCTTTGTAGATCGCAAATACCGGTCTTCCATCAATCTTTATATAACGCGAATCTTCAAAATATTTGACGAGATGCCGTGCATGTTTGATGAAATCCTCTTTCGAATACTTCTGCTCCAATAAAACCTTGTTAAAGCCGCCGTCCCAGTTTCTCGACCAATTTTCGTTGGCCCAGCAAAGCATGAATGGAAAATCGGGCTCCCCAGATTCAAGGATTGCATCAACCGGTTTCTCCAGAATCCTCCGCCCGTTAAACCAATAGTGATAGTAGCAGAACCCATAAATTCCAAATTGTTTAGCAAGAGCTGCCTGTGCTTCCCTTGCTTCAGGCAATCTAAGGTCGTAATAACCCAGGTCTTGTGGCAAATGAGGCTGGTAATGCCCCTTGAAGCGTGGCTTGCCTTTTACAACGTTCGTCCACTCTGTGAACCCTTTTCCCCACCACTCGTCGTTTTCTGGTATTGGGTGGAACTGGGGGAGGTGAAGGGCGATGGCCTTAGGTCGTTGTGAAGTCATAAAAGATTATCCATTTTAAAATCAGGAGGTTCTATCCCCGTAATTAGTGTTTAGACGATGATATTGGTTTTTGGCATACATATACATCCAGAAACTCAGCAACAAGTCCGAATTTGCGATCATCAAAAGAATATACTTCGGTTTTCAATCCACACGATTTTTTAATGAAATCAATCAGATCATCTCCCCATTCCCTTGTCACCAAAGAACCTTTTTCCCTGTCGATCGGGTTTCCATGAAAATCCTTTTCTTCGGGATAATAGACCTGTCCATTTTTCTCGTAGGCCCGCACGAGAGTTTTTTTGCCTTTAAAGACCGGAACAGTAAAAACATGCGCACCACCCGGTTTAATTATTCGGGCGATTTCCGCGAACGCCGGAGCGGGATTCATGACATGTTCCATTACGTCCTGAGTAATCATCAGATCGAAGGAGTTGTCGGCGAAAGTCATTTTCTCAAGATTTTCGCTTCTGAATCCGTTGCGGTATTTGCCCGGTTCCAGATCCGGATAAAAATACGTAGGTGTATAATCCAAGCATTTCTTTTTCAGTTTTGCAGAGGCTGCTCCGCTTGGTGACGATTCGTGTATCTTCATGCTCAGAAAAGAAGGGAACTTTTCATGCACAATCTTGATTAACGCCCTATGGCGGGGGATCGAATTACAGCGTACACAGATATAATTATCTCTTAGCCAGTCAGCGGTTTCGATAAAAACCGTTTGCCCTTCGCATATTAGGCAATAGCCGACATTCTTGGGCTTATTTGCGTATTTGATAAATCTACGAATTGCGGCTATCAATCAGATTCTCCTTCATGAGCCAACTTGAGATTAAAATGCTTCTTCTATTATCGACTCTATCCGTTTCGAGACAGCATCGACATCATAATGATTTTGGACTTTTCTGCAACTTATCCGCCTAATCGGGAGTAAAATCTCCCGTCTGAAGCTAATAACTTTTGTGGTGAAATTATTTCTCAAGTGATTTTTTCACTCCCGTTATGACATCTGCTACGTCATTCTCCGTAAGTTTCGCAGACAGCGGCAAGCTTACCGTCTGGCGACCAATACGCATGGCGTGCGGATAGTCTTCCGGTTGCCATCCGAAGGTTTTTTGGTAATAGGGGTGCTCCGGGAGACTCAAGTAGTGAACCCCGACCCCAATGTTCTCAGAGGTCATGGCATCAAGGAACGCATCGCGGCTGATGCCCACTCTGGTTTCATCAACCAGAATGGTATAGAGATGGTAGGCATGCCGGGTGTTCACCTCTGGTGGCGCAGGCAATACCAGGGGTACGTTCGCAAAAGCAGCCTGATATTGCTGCCAGACTTGCTCTCGACGCAGCCAGTTGTCTTCCACGCACCTAAGCTGATGTAGGCCAATGGCAGCCTGGATGTCCATCATGTTGTATTTGAACCCACATTCCACAACAAAGTAATGCTTGTATCCCTTGTCGCCGAACCGTTTCCAGGCATCCTTACTCATGCCATGCAGGGACAGCATCTTCACCCGGGAGGAATCTTCCTCGTGCCGTGTCAGGATCATTCCACCCTCGCCGGTCACGACATTCTTGGTGACGTAAAAACTGAAACAGCCAAAATCACCGAAAGTCCCTGCTTTGCGACCGTGATATTCGGTCTCGATGGCGTGGGCGCAATCTTCAATGAGCTTAAGGTTGTGTTTTTCGGCCATCGAACAGAGGGCACGCATGTCACAGGGACGTCCGGCGAAATGAACCGGCAGAATTGCTCGGGTACGAGAAGTGATCTTCTCTTCAATTTGTACCGGATCAATATTCATGGTCACCGGATCAATATCTGCCAAAACGGGGGTTGCACCGGCGTGGATGATGGCGTTGATTGTTGCACAGAAGGTGAGGGGGGTGGTGATGACTTCGTCACTCGGTCCCACCCCGGAAGCCAGAATCGAAAGATGCAGGGCGGCTGTGCAGGAATTAACAGCCACTGAATGAGGAGCTTTCTGATACGTTTTGAAATCATCTTCAAATCGGGCCACCTTAGG
>JASJGU010000133.1:0-3690 GCA_033791385.1 Desulfuromusa sp. | reverse complement strand
CCCTGTAGTCTCTGAAACCCCTGTAGTCTCTGAAACCCCTGTAGTCTCTGAAACCCCTGTAGTCTCTGAAACCCCTGTAGTCTCTGAAACCCCTGCAGTCTCTGAAGAGCCTGCAGCTGAATAAGATAAGTCATTTAAAATAGTGATGTACAGGCCTGCGGCCGGGCTTAGGCTCGGCCTTTGGTTTAATTGGAACATATTGCGGGCAAGTATCCCGCCTATCAGAATATGGAGGAAAGATCGTGAGTATAACAGCTGCAATGGTCTCTGAATTGCGTAAGCAAACCGGAGCCGGGATGATGGATTGTAAGAAAGCCTTGACTGAAACCGCTGGCAATATGGAAGAGGCCGTTGATTTTTTGCGAAAAAAGGGTCTCTCAGCTGCCGCTAAAAAATCTGGCCGAGTCGCCTCAGAGGGTGCTGTCGTGGCAAGTTCTGACGGTTCTGCTGGTGTTCTGGTTGAAATTAATGCTGAGACCGATTTTGTCGCCAAAAATGAAGCGTTTAAAAGCTTTGTTGCTGGTGTCTGTGATGTCGCCTTGGCTAATAAGATTACTGATGTTGAGGCGCTTAAAACCACAGATTACCCCCAAACTGGCCGCACTGTTGCCGCAGAACTGACTCATCAAATTGCTACAATCGGTGAGAATATGGGCATTCGTCGACTGGTGCGTCTTGATGCCGGTCAGGGTGTTGTCACTTCATATGTCCACGGTGCTGGTAAAATCGGTGTGCTGGTGGGATTGCAAACCGGATCAACGGATGCAAGGGTAACTGCGCTCGGAAAACAGCTTGCCATGCATGTTGCGGCAGCTGCACCTTTGTATCTGGATCGTGACAGTGTGCCTGCTGATATTGTTGAGAAAGAAAAAGAAATCATGCGGGTTAAAGCTCTGGATAGTGGTAAGCCGGAAAATATTGTTGAAAAAATCATTATTGGTCAGATCAATAAATATTTTGGAGAGGTTTGTCTTCTGGAGCAAGCCTTTGTTATTGATCCCGACCAGAAAGTCGGCAAGATTGTTGCTGCCTTGGGAAAAGAAATTGGCACAGAGATCAAGTTGAGTGGTTATGCTCGCTATCAACTTGGTGAGGGGATTGAAAAAAAAGAAGACGATTTTGCTGCCGAAGTTGCGGCACTAAGTAAGTAATAACCTTTCTTAATTATCAGGAGCTATTGTGGCTACGATCAAATACCGCCGAATTCTACTGAAACTGAGTGGGGAGGCTCTGGCAGGTGAGCAGGGCTATGGAATCGATCCTGATGTCATTAATGGGATTGCTGCCGAAATAAAAGATGTCAGCCGTCTTGGGGTTGAGGTTGCTGTAGTGATTGGTGGTGGTAATATTTTCCGTGGCTTGGCAGCTTCATCCAAAGGGATGGATCGCGCCAGTGCTGACTATATGGGGATGCTTGCCACAGTTATGAACAGTCTGGCGATGCAGGATGCTCTGGAAAAACAGGGTGTGGTCACTCGGGTTCAGTCGGCGATCGATATGCAACAGGTCGCTGAGCCCTACATCCGTCGCCGTGCTGTCCGTCACTTGGAGAAGGGCCGGGTTGTCATCTTCAGTGCCGGTACCGGCAATCCGTATTTTACTACTGATACCGCCGCCAGTTTGCGGGCCATGGAGATCAACGCCGAGGTTATCCTTAAGGCGACCAAGGTCGATGGCGTTTATACTTCTGATCCGATGCTAAACAGTGATGCTGTCAAACTTCCAACCTTGACCTATCTTGAGGTGCTGCAGAAGGGACTGCAGGTCATGGATGCGACCGCAACATCACTCTGTATGGATAATGATCTGCCGATGATTATTTTTGATCTGACCCAGCGAGGCAACATTCAGAAAGTTGTCATGGGGGATAAGATCGGTACCATTGTCAAGGGAGGAGACACGGATGATCGATGAAGTCCTGAGCGAAGCCCGTGCAGCGATGGACAAAGCTGTTAAGGCGCTGAAGAAAGAAATGACCAAGGTTCGTACTGGTCGGGCGACGACAAGCCTGCTTGATGATGTGCGGGTTGATTATTACGGTGTGCCGACACCTTTGAGTCAGGTGGCGACCCTTTCAGCCCCTGAACCGCGTCTGCTGACTGTGCAGCCGTGGGAAAAAAACCTGATTCCGGATATCGAGAGGGCTCTGTTTAAAGCCGATCTCGGACTGACCCCATCCTCCGATGGCCAGTTGATCCGGTTGCCGGTGCCGGCGTTGACCGAAGATCGCCGCAAAGAGATGGTCAAGATCACTAAGCGGATGTCTGAAGATGCTAAAATTTCAGTGCGTAATGCGCGTCGTGATGCTAATGAAACGCTGAAGATGCTGGAAAAAGAAAAAGAGCTCACTGAAGACGATCTGAAGCGAAGTGAAAAAGATGTGCAACAGGTCACCGACGAGTTCGTAGCGATGATTGATACTGTTGTGCAGAGTAAAGAAGCAGAGGTCATGGAAATCTGATTTTTCTGTTTTGAAATTTAGCGAGAAGGAGATTGTGATGGCTTTGAAAATTAATGAAGAATGTATCGCTTGTGGGACCTGTGTTGATACCTGCCCACTGGGTGCGATTGTAGAATCTGGAGATACCTACACGATTACCGATGAGTGCACTGAGTGTCGTGCCTGTATCGACAGCTGTCCGGTTAACGCTATCGTTGACTGAGTTTTAGCGCTGCGGATTATTAAAAGGGGGTACCTTGTCAGGTATCCCCTTTTTTCATTGGAAAGCGGCTCTTCCATTCTTGCTGTTGCGGCATTAATCATGTTAATTTTACGACTTATGTTTTTAGTGTGAGGGGTAGGGTAGTTAATGTCGGAAAAGCAACAAGAAGAATTGACGGCGCAGTTGCAACATCTAGCCATCATCATGGACGGGAACGGTCGTTGGGCGAAAAGCCAGGGACTCCCGCGGATTGCCGGTCATCATCAAGGTGTGCAGACGGTTGTTCAGGTTGTCGATGAATGTGTGAGAATCGGCATTCGCTATTTAAGTCTGTTTGCTTTCAGCTCGGAAAACTGGGGCCGCCCGCAGCAGGAAGTCGATGCATTGATGGAACTGCTGCTGCAGTTTCTTTCTTCGCAACGGCAGAAAATGCTCGATGGTGGTATCCGTTTACGGGTTATTGGTGATAGAGGTCGGTTGACCGATTCGGTTCGCCAGGCATTGCTCAAAACTGAAGCGGAGACGTCGAACGGCACCACGTTGACTATGGTGTTGGCACTCTCTTACGGCGGGCGTGATGAAATTTTGCGGGCGGCTAAAAAACTGGCTGAGCTCGCGATTGAGGGTACTGTCGATCTGCAGACTTTTGACAATAAAAAGTTCTCCGCGCTGCTTGACACTCAGGAAATACCTGAACCTGACCTGATGATCCGGACCAGTGGCGAAAAGCGGATCAGCAATTTCCTGCTCTGGCAGGCGGCCTATGCCGAATTTTATTTTACTGATGTCCTCTGGCCCGATTTCGATGCACAGGAACTGCAAAAGGCCCTTGAGGACTACCGGCAGCGCAAGCGGCGTTTTGGTCTGACTGATGATCAGTTAGCCGCGCCTGCCAGCCAGTTGTCGGAAGGAGAGAACCATTAAACAGCGTATTATAACAGCAGCCGTGGCTCTGCCACTGCTGATCGTGTTGATTGCCTTTGCCAATCCCCTGATTTTCTCGTTGTTTCTTGCCGTGGTTCTGTTT
>JASJGU010000132.1:0-3512 GCA_033791385.1 Desulfuromusa sp. | reverse complement strand
GAAGTCATGGCTCCAGAAACTCCAAAGCATCCCTTTGACCAGCTCACCCCCGACTTCATCATGGATGCCGTTGAATCACAGGGCTATCGTTGTGATTGCCGGATCCTGACCCTCAACAGCTATGAAAACCGCGTTTACCAGATCGGGATTGAAGATAGCGAACCGCTGATCGCCAAATTTTATCGTCCAAAACGTTGGACGGATGCCCAAATTCTGGAAGAGCATGACTTCACCCTGGATCTGGCCGCACACGAACTTCCAGTCGTTGCGCCGCTGCGTAACGAAAATCATGAGACCCTGCACAATTACCGGGGTTTTCGTTTCAGCCTGTCGCCGCGCAGGGGCGGGCACTCTCCGGAACTGGATAATCTAGAACACCTGTTGATCATCGGCCGAGTGCTCAGCCGGATCCATCTACTCGGTGCCAGTCGCCCATTCAACCAACGACCAATCCTTGACAGCCAGAATTTCGGTTACGAGTGTGTCGCTTTTATTACAGAAAAGTTTATCCCACCGGAATATCGAGAATCATATCAATCACTGACCCGCGATCTGCTGCAACAAATCGATGAACGCTTTGCACGCCTCGGATCGGTGCAGGATATCCGTGTTCATGGTGATTGTCACAATGGCAATATGCTCTGGCGGGATGGAGCACCCCATTTCGTCGATTTTGATGATGCTCGCATGGCTCCGGCTATTCAGGATTTGTGGATGTTGCTATCTGGGCCCGAAGATCAACAGCGCCGGCAGATGGATAAAATCCTGACTGGATACCATCAATTTTATGATTTTAACCCTGCTGAATTACAGCTGATCGAACCGTTACGCACATTACGGATGATCCACTACAGTGCCTGGCTGGCCAGACGTTGGGATGACCCAGCTTTTCCGCGAACCTTTCCTTGGTTTAACAGTATGCAGTACTGGGGTGAACATATTCTGGAACTGCGTGAACAGCTGGCAGCGCTGCAGGAGCCGGCGTTGCAATTGTAAATAACGGTTTTATCGCTCAAAGCTTATTAGCACAGAGACACAGAGTTATTGAGAAGACCTTGAAACCGGCCTCACGCCCGTTCGCTGATGCTCACTTTCTGAAAACTCTCGATCAAGTCCCCTATTTCAGCGAAGCGGAATACCGTCACGACCCGGCCCTTTTTACTCTGGAATGTTCTCGTCCGGCAATCGGTCCATATTCTGTCATGGCCAACTTGAACGAAATCGGTCTGCGTGGCTACCAGGTACTATTGGCCAGTTCTTTGGCGATGGCGGTTTTTACCAAAAAAGAGATCGCCAAAATCGATGCCCGTCTCAGTTTCACCACCTCCATTGGCTACTCCCTCCATGGAATCAATATCACCGCCTGGAAAGCAGTCTTTTTTAACCCCAAAACTGATCGAGCGGTTGTGGAACAGGTGATTCGGAGTATTGAGGATTTGTAAGGGGTTACCTAATTTAAACTATTCAGCACATTTGTTAGTAAAACGGGACTGTCCCCAGGGTCATCGGGGGCTGTCCCAGTTTTGCTGAATCGTTATGCCGAGTTTTAACTATATAACTCGACAGATTTGACGAAATAAGCACTAAAAAGCTGTTAATTCGTCAGTTGCTACGATATAATTCCTCTTAAAGCAGGGGAGGGTAGTAATGAAAATAGAAAGTCTGTTGACTGACGAAGCGGTACTGGCGGAGCTGGGCAAGCGTATTGCGCAGCGTCGACTGGAGTTTCAATTGACCCAAGGCGCCATCGCGGAGCAAGCGGGGGTGTCAAAACGCACGGTGGAACGAATTGAAGCAGGTACCACGGTGCAAATGTCAACGATGATCCGTATTTTTCGCACCTTGGAGCTTTTGGACAAGCTGGAGCTCCTGCTCCCCGAAGCTGGTCCACGACCAATGGATCTGCTGAAATTGAAGGGCAAAGAGCGACAACGAGCCACCCGGAAGAAAAAGCAGCCGACCGACAAGCCATGGCAATGGGGTGACGAAGCGTGAGTACTGTGGCGGAAGTTCGGCTGTGGGGGCGAACGATCGGTGCAGTGGCGCTGGAAGATGCTGCTACGGCAGCGACATTTGAATATGATCCGGTATTTACCGGAAGCGGGATTGAGCTGGCACCGCTGACAATACCGCTATCTGACCGGCTTTATACATTTTCCACCCTTCCACAGGAAACGTTTCATGGCTTGCCGGGGCTGCTGGCCGATTCGCTACCGGACCGATTTGGTAATGCACTGATTAATGCCTGGCTGGCGACGCAGGGACGCATTCCTGAATCATTCAATGCGGTGGAACGACTCTGCTATACCGGTGCCCGCGGCATGGGTGCGTTGGAGTTTGCTCCAGCAATCGGTCCGGTCGCTCGACAGTCATCCCATATTGAAGTTAAAAAACTGGTCGAACTGGCTTCTGAGGTGCTGATGCAACGGAATAATTTGCAGGTGTCGTTTCATAGCGAAAGTAAGGAAGAAGCCCTGCGCGAAATTCTGCGGGTAGGTACCTCGGCAGGCGGGGCACGGGCCAAGGCAATCATTGCCTGGAATCCGCAAACCAACGAGGTGCGTTCCGGACAGGTCAAAAATGGGAATGGGTTTGAGTACTGGCTGATGAAGTTTGACGGGGTCAGGGGTAACAAGGACAAGGAACTGGATGATCCGCAGGGATACGGTGCGATCGAGTATGCCTATTACAGGATGGCGAAAGATACAGGAATTGAGATGAGTAAGTGTCATCTGTTTGAGGAAAACGGCCGGCGTCATTTTATGGCCAGGCGTTTTGACCGTCTTGATGGCGGTGAAAAATTACACATGCAGTCGCTTTGCGGTTTGGCACATTATGACTTCAATCAAGCCGGAGCTTATGGTTATGAGCAGGCCTTACAGGTGATCCGACGGTTGGGGCTGCCGATGCGTACCGTGGAGGAGCAATTCCGGCGGATGGTATTCAATATCGTTGCCCGCAACCAGGATGACCACGTGAAAAATATTGCTTTTCTGATGGATAAGTCGGGGAGATGGTCGCTCTCTCCGGCCTTTGACATGACCTACAGCTTCCAGCCAACCGGCAAATGGACTTCCGTGCATCAGATGACTTTGAACGGCAAACAGGATGGTTTTACTCTGGAGGATTTCAAGGCATGTGCAATGTCTGCTTCGATGAAACGTGGTCGAGCCGAAACGATCATCAATGAAGTGCGGGAGGTCGTAACGTGCTGGCGAGATTATGCGGACGAGGCTCGTGTCCTGCCATTGCAGCGCGACCGGATACAGGCAACGCTGAGGACGGAAGAAGGATTTTGAATTCTGAATCAGAACGGATTATTAAGATGACCATGCAGAGGAAATCTAAGCCAAACTTGAGCGTGGTGAGTTGACCCCGGAAGAGCAGGTGAGTCGGAGTATTGAGAATTTGTAAAAAAGGTCGGAAGGTTACACCCTCCGACCTCGATTGACTTATGAGCTGGTTTTATTGGGCGGCTTTACGCGCCGCATCCAGCCAACCGTCCCATGTTG
>JASJGU010000131.1:0-5285 GCA_033791385.1 Desulfuromusa sp. | reverse complement strand
GCTCTATATATGTTCGATATAAATTAGAATTATACTCCGCCGCTGAACCGTAGATTAATGATGAAAAAGCGACTTTTAGAACGAGGTAGAGCGACTCCGTTTGTTGTGAGTGGCATGAAAAAAAAGATTAAAAAGTTGGTTAAAGGAAAGACCAAAGGGCCGAAAATCCCATGAATTGAAGAGCGTTATCGATGGCTGTCATAATTCTGAATAAATACCGCGTCAGATTGCCCGACAGTGAAAAACTAGGCGAAACTTTATCTGTGCTATTTGCCCTGAAACTATCGGGAGCTTTCTTCTAAGTTGTTCGAAAATCAGTTCCTGCACTACCTCAGGAATTATAGTAATGCTCACCAACAAAAAAGGTCGCTCTTTCAAGCGACCTTCGTTCAAATTTTATTTTTCTTCACTCACGCCAGAATTCTCTGGATCATTTTTTTTCTCACCGTCACGCGGGAGCTCACAGCTGCCAGACATTCATGTCTGAATTCCCATCCGGGGAAGAATCCAGCGGTTCAGGGCATACCAGACAACAACAATTCCCAGCAAAAAATACCAGTCCATACAATTTCTCCTTCTTGATTTATCCGTGCATCATAACCTGAAAACAGAGAAACGGGCAACCTCTTAGGCTTTGCTAAGTTTCAACCGGCAAGACAATTTCAATCAGCAACCCACCCTCACTCCGATTAGTCGCTAAAATTGTTCCTGAATGCAGTTTAATTGCGCGCTCAGCAATTGCCAAACCAATCCCAGTGCCGCCACTTTGACGATCCCGTGCGGCTGCCACTCGATAAAAAGGTTCAAACAATTTTGCTAATGCTTCCTCGGGAACCCCCAAACCCTGATCGGCAATTCGAATCGTTATGTTTTCCGCAGCAACCGATAAATCAACCGACACAACACTGTTCGCAGCAGTGTATTTCACAGCATTGCGAATCACATTTTCCAGCGCCTGTGCCAGCAAGTCCTGGGAACCAAAATAAACGGCTACCTCTGGAGCCTTATAAATAACTTTGCACTGACGTGTTTCAGCCTCGTAATTGGCATCCTCTACCAAACTAGCCAGCAGATCACCTAAATCGAATTTTTGAAACTGCAATTCTATCGTGCCACTGTCCAGTCGGGTCAGGCTGAGAAGTTGCCCAATCATGACATTCATCCGCTCCGCTTCCAACTCAATCCGTGCCAGTGCCTTATTTTTCGCCTCAGGGCTTTCCTGTTGCCGAACGAGCTCCAAGGCGATTCCCAATCTAGCCAAAGGGGAACGCAGCTCGTGGGAAATATCCCGCAGTAGATCTTTTTGTCCACCGACGAGGGCCTCAATTTTACCCGCCATTTCATCAAAATCATGCGCCAATCCAGACAATTCATTTTTGCCTTTGACCTGATCACCAATCCGGATCGAAAGATCACCATCGGCAAACTTGCGCGTCGCTCGGCGCAAACGGCCAATCGGAGCAGTTAGTGAGCGGGCCAGGACATAACAAACCAGGGCTGTGATCGCCAACAGGAGCAACAACTGCCAACCAAGAAACCCGTGGGTCACTCCTTTGATGAAATTCCTGGATGGCGGTCGTTCAGGCAAAGTAATGGCGACAAAATAGACCCCTCCAGCCCCCCCCCGAACCACACTGGCCAGGCCGTTACGAGCTCCCATCATTGGAAATACGACCTCACCAGTCTGCATCGCTCGCTGTACCATATGCCGCATCCGCCGTGGCACTCTTCGGTTAGTCAGCGGGTGCCCATCCCTATCGAATAACAGTAGGTGAATTCCGGATTTTACCAACAATTTATCAGCAAATCCGTCCACCTCGGCATTTCCATCGTGCTCATAAGCTCTAATTGCTTCTCGCCCATATTCGGCAATAGCTTGTCGGGCAAAGTCTTGATGTGCCAGAGGCGGGAATTCCTGATCACGAAAATAGGTCAGCACAATGACTGCAGTTGAAACCAGCACGATTATCAACAGAAAATAGAGAAATATTTTCAGGAACAAACTACGCATCAGGATTTACTTTCCGGTAGAGAGTAGAGGTAACCGACGCTACGTATGGTTCTGATGCGCTCGGTATTGCCCTCAAAATGGCCGAGTTTTTTACGCAATGCACTGACATGAACATCGATACTACGATCATAAGCTGACAGCCGTCGCCCGAGGACTTTTTCCACCAAATCATCCCGGCTGATCACCTCTCCGGCTCTAGCTAACAAGATCTCAAGCAGATTGAATTCCACAGAGGTCAATTCAATAGGTTCACCAGCGCGCTTGACCGTACGGTTGGTTGTGTAAAGAACCAGATCGCCAACTTTCAGTTCTACCATTTTCGAGGTGGATGAGGAATTTGGTGCAGCAGCTTCGACACGCCGTTGAATCGCCCGGATTCGTGCGACCAGCTCGCGAGGATTGAAAGGTTTCGGCAGATAATCATCGGCGCCCAGTTCCAGCCCGACAATTCGGTCGACATCATCCCCCCGAGCGGTCAGCATGATCACCGGCACCTTACTGCTTTCACGAATTTTTCTGAGGACGTCAAAACCATTCATTCCCGGCAACATCACATCCAGAACCACCAGAACGTAGTCTGAGAGCAGTGCCTGTTCAGCGCCCTGCTTACCATCATGAACCGCCTCAACCGTAAAGCTTTCGCCGCTAAGATAGTCCCTCAATAGCTCACAGAGCTCTATATCATCGTCAATCACCAGAATTCGATTCATTGTGACACCTCTCCTATCTATTCGGGCTAATCATAGCGGGATTGGCCTCCACAGGGTGTAAAGAATTGTTAAGAGCAACGGCCTCTTGAAACTTTACATAACTTTACATAATTATCACAGCACTTAACCCACCCGGCAGGGCCTTTGCTTTATAGTGGACCCATCGAATAACAAAAACACTCACTGAAACTTAAAAGGAGAAGCACTATGAAAAAAACAACTCTTATTCCAGCATTACTGATTGGCGTCTTACTCACTGGTGGAATTGCATTCGCATCACCCGGACAAGGCAAGCGAGATTGTGGAGATTCCTGTGACCGTAAAGGTCAGGGAATGACCTCCGAGCAGCACGAAAAGCGGATGGAAAATCGACTGGAGAAAATGGCCGTCATTCTCGACTTGACCGAACAGCAGAAAGAGCAGCTCGAAAATCTGTTTGAGAAAAAATGGCAGAATCATCAATCCATGCGCGCGGAAATGCAGGCCAGTCGCAAAGATTTACGCGAGTACAAACAAGGCAAGGAGTTCAATGAAGCCGATTTTCGTGCCAAAGCTCAGAAACATGCTGAGCTAAAGACCGAGATGATGGTCCAACACGCCAAAACAAAGCAGCAGGCCTTTGCTGTTCTGACACCTGAGCAACAACAAAAAGCTGAAAAACTCCACGGCATGCACGGTGAAAGCTTCTTCGGCAAGCATCATGGAAAGCGTGGTGGAGAACGTGATTGCGATGGTCAAAAAAATTGCGGGAAACGTTGTAATAACTGATCAGTTGACGACCCAAAATAAAAAAAAGCGAGTCTCAAATTTGGGGCTCGCTTTTTTCGTTGGACAAACATATTTCAGATACAGCCGCATCGAAGCAGCTACTGCAGATCGCTATCCAAAATTCCGCTGGTTCGGCACCTTGGACTCGGATCACTCAATACTGGTGTTTTTTTCAAACAGCTCGCAAAACCTTACAAAAATCCACAAGGATTCCCTGTACACAGATTTTTATCTGATAGACTGATAGTTAATAAGGGCGGAATTCAAAAAAAAGCACAATATCTGCTATGAGACAGTAAGAAATAAAGAATCATTGTTTGCTTGAATGAGTTTCCTAACCGTAAGTTTTTCTAAAAGGAGCCATCACCATGAAAAAAATGTTTATTTTACTATCGGGTTTTGTTCTGGTTTCTGGATTGTTTACAGGGGTTCAAGCTGCTGAAAAGATGAACTTTTATGCCAATATTACGGCGATTCAGCCAATTATGAATGAGTTCAATGCTGGGCATGACATTGAAGGCATCTACACCCGGATTTCCACTTCCAAGTACTTGGCCACAGTGCTGACCGAATTTGCGGCAGGAAAACTCCAAGCCGATGTTTTACAGAGCCCACTCCCGATCATGCAGCTGTTGAAAGAAAAAGGGGTTCTGGCTCCCTATAAATCCCCTGCTGCGGCAGGCTATCCCGCCTGGGCGCAAAAAGATGACACCATTGTTCAGTTTGGAATTGAATATGTTGCCCCTATTTATAATACGGAACTGGTTAAACCCGAAGACGTTCCCACCCGCTACGAAGATTTGACTGATCCGAAATGGTACAACAAAATGGTCATGCCCGATCCTTCCACACATGCGACGACTATTTCTTGGCTGGTCGGCCTGAAAGAAGCAAAAATCTTCGGCAATGATGATGGCTGGATGAAGTTCCTGAAAGGTCTTGCTGCGAACAAGCCAATGTTTGTCAAGTCCTTCGGCCCAACTCCTGCCCCGATAGAAAGTGGCGAAAAAGTACTGGGTATTTCCATGCCCAAATACATTATTTCCAAAGCACCGGCGCCACTTGACTGGGCCAGAGTTGATACGTTGCTAGGGACTCCGCGCGGGATCGCTATTGCTGCCAACGCCCCGAATCCTAAAGCCGCAAAAGTATTTATTGATTATTGGCTGAGCCAGAATGCCATGCAGTTACTAGCTGACAAGGTTGGTGAATATGTTCTTGCTCCCGGCGTGTTTCCGCCGATTGATGGGATCAGCAAAGTCAAAGTACTACCGATCAGATCCCTTTCTGATGCAGAGATTCGCGATTGGGGTAAAAAATTTCGCACAATCTTTTACGGAAAATAGGAATAATCAAAAGACAATCTAGTTGATATGACCTGTATTCCGGTGACATGTCCTTGTTACGTGTCCCCGGATACGGTCATTGTTTTGAGGTTCTATGGAAATTCGTATTAAAGGTCTGACGCGCAACTACTATTCCGAGGGGAAACAGATCAAGGCGCTGGATAATGTCGATCTGACCATTCCTGCCAATAAGATATTTACCCTTCTGGGGCCAAGTGGTTGCGGTAAAACCACCTTGCTCCGTTGTATTGTTGGGTTGGAAACTCCCGACGCCGGTGAAATTTACATTGGTGACGACCTCGTCTGGTCGAGTGAAAAGAAAATTTTTGTCCCGCCGGAAAATAGAGGCCTCGGTATGGTTTTTCAAACCTATGCGATCTGGCCGCATATGAATGTTTTTGATAATGTTGCTTACCCTTTGCAGACCAGCAAAACCCCGAAAGATAAAAT
>JASJGU010000130.1:0-6796 GCA_033791385.1 Desulfuromusa sp. | reverse complement strand
ATTGAGGTGGTTTTTAATCAGATGCTGGTGGATCTGCAAAAGGGTTTTTCCGCTTTGCAAGAATCTGAACAGCGTTACCGGGAAATTTTTAACAATGCGACGGAGGGTATTTTTCGCTCTACCCTTGCCGGGAAACTGTTTGAGTTGAATCCTGCCGCAGTGTCCATGCTCGGATTTGATTCGGCTGAAGAAGCTATATCCGCTTTGTCTGATCTCGGATGTCAACTGTATCAAGACCCGCAAGCTCGTGAGCAGATGCTTGAGAAATTGTTTAAGCAAGGGCGGACCTTTAACTATGAATCAATCATGCGGCGGAAAAATGGAGATGTGTTTTGGTCTTCGCTTAATAACCACCTGGTTCGTGATGATGATGGGGAAGTTCTCTTTATTGAGGGCACTATCCGGGATATCTCTGCCCAAAAAACGGCCCATGAATCCCTTCGGCAATTACAAATTTACCTACAGAACATTATCGATTCAACGCCTTCGATATTGATTGCTGTCGATGTTGATATGAAAGTGACCCTGTGGAATAAACAAGTTGAGCAGGAAAGTCTTCTCAGTGCAGAAGAAGTTAAGGGTCTTTTTGTGGCCGATGCTTGTAACTTATTTGATCCTTCTGTGTGTCTGCCAAAACTGACAGAGACACTGCATACCAGGAAGCCGACCCGGATACAGAAAGCCGAAAGTCTTAAAAAGAGGCAAGATGGGAGGAGCCGTTATTTTGACATCCTGATTTATCCCATCTCTCAGGCAGAGGCAGACGGTGCGGTCATCCATATGGATGAAGTGACGGAGAGAATTTACCTGGAAGAGGTGATGGTTCGTTCCGAAAGGATGCAATCTATTGGTGGCCTAGCAGCCGGGCTGTCTCATGAAATCAACAATCCACTGGCAGTTATTCTACAGAGTGTTCAGGTCTTGAGCCGGCGCTTGTCTCCCGATTTAGAGCAAAACCGAAAAACTGCCCAGGAGCTTGGAACAACGATTGAGGTGATTGTCGAATACATTGGCCTGCGGGGATGCGACAAGATGCTCCATTCGATCTTAAATGCAGGGCAACGTGCGGCAAAAATTGTTGAAAATGTGCAGAGTTTCAGCCGGAGTGGGGGGTCCAACCTTATCCCTTGCTCAATCTCAAATCTACTGGAGAGAACAGTTGAACTTGCTGGCAGTGATCATGATATGCGGCACCATTTTGATTTCAAAAAAATTCGCATTGTTCGCGATTATCAATCAGTTCCAGATGTGTGTTGCGAAACAGGTCAGATTCAGCAGGTCTTTCTCAACTTGTTGAAAAATGCTGCCCAGGCTCTGAGTCTTAACCCCGATGATCCACAGATAACCTTGAGAATTTCTCCTTCTGGGCAGGATCATATCTGCTTGCAAATTGAAGATAACGGATCGGGGATGGATGTGGATGTAGCTCTGAGGATATTTGATCCCTTCTACACAACGCGAGAGGTTGGCGAAGGCACCGGACTGGGGTTGTCGATTGCTTATTTCATCGTGACTCATAATCATCATGGTCGCTTGAGTGTGACTTCTGAGCCGGGTAAAGGAAGTTGCTTTGAGATGATCCTGCCGCTGGAAAATGAAGCAGGGGGTTTCGTCCTTGAATAAATAGTTTTGGGTTGGAGGTTCAGATGGCAGTTATTGCATGGAAAAGTATTTATGAAACCGGGATTGTTGCATTGGATAATGAACATCGCGGGCTGGTTCAGGAGATTAATCGCCTTTATGAAGCGGTTCGGGACAAGCGTGGAGAGACCGTTTTAGCGGATATTCTGGCTATGCTTGAAAAATATACCGTTGATCATTTTCAACATGAGGAAGCCTTGATGGCGGAGTATCATTTTTCTGGACTCGCAGAACATCAAAAAATTCACCGGGAACTGATCGATGAAATTCAGGAGTTTAAAAAGAGGGCAACCACTGTGACTGAAGAACTTGCAAGGGAATTACTGACATTTCTTCGGACGTGGTTGTTGGATCATATCCTGCAAATAGATAAAGGATATGGGGCTTTTCTTGAATCTCGTGGCGGACGGTTCATCGAGTAAAATCAGCCTGTAGCATTGAAATATTTTCTGAAATAAAAAGACTGTTCGGTATCGGACAGTCTTTTTATTTGATATCTCTTGCGGATCATGACTTAATCTGGAGATAATAAAATTATTTCTGTTTTGGGTATGAAAGGAAAGCAAAGATGAATGGATTGGCAAGGATATCGATCAAAGAGCTGTTGCAGTCACAACAGCCGGAAGACGCTGTGTGTGTCAAAGGCTGGGTACGTTCAATCCGGCGGGGCAAGGGGGTTGCTTTTATTACTTTGAATGATGGCAGTTGTTTTGCTTCGGTGCAAATTGTTTTGAGCCCGGAGCTTGACAATTACGAGGCGGCTTCCAAGGTTGGTACCGGTGCCTGTCTGGCGGTAACTGGACAGCTGGTTGAATCACCGGCGGCAGGGCAGGTGTGGGAAGTGCAAGCACAAACACTTGAAATTGTTGGTGCTGCGGATGAGAATTACCCTCTGCAGAAAAAGCGACACAGTCTTGAATACCTTCGTTCTATCGCCCATTTGCGGCCACGCTCGAATACCTTTGGTGCGGTGTTTCGGATGCGCAGTGCGCTCGCCTTTGCCGTTCATCAGTTTTTTCAACAGCGCGGCTTTCTTTATGTCCAGACACCGATTATTACCGCAAATGATTGCGAAGGTGCCGGGGAAATGTTTCGGGTTACAACTCTCGATCCACAGAATCCACCGCAACAGGAAGGCACAGTTGATTGGTCGCAGGATTTCTTTGGCGAGCGTACCGGCCTGACTGTCAGCGGCCAGTTACAGGGAGAGTTATTCGCTACGGCATTTTCCGATATTTATACTTTTGGGCCAACCTTCCGGGCAGAAAATTCTAACACCAGCCGCCACGCTGCTGAATTCTGGATGATTGAACCCGAAATCGCTTTTGCTGACCTGCGCGATAACTGTCAACTGGGTGAGGATTTTCTCCGCTATATGGTTGTCTATGCCCTGGAAAACTGCCAGGAAGATCTTGATTTTTTCAATCAGCGGGTCGAAAAAGGGTTGCTCGACAAATTGGCATCTCTTGCAAAAGCAGAGTTTCGCACCATCAGCTATACCGAAGCGGTTGAGCAACTACAGAATTCGGGTCAGTCGTTTGAGTTCCCAGTCGAGTGGGGACATGATCTGCAATCGGAGCATGAACGTTATCTGACCGAAAAAATCTTTGCCGGACCAGTCTTTGTGACCGACTATCCAAAGGAAATCAAGGCCTTTTACATGCGTATGAATGACGATGAAAAGACCGTTGCCGCCATGGATCTGTTGGTGCCCAGGGTGGGTGAGATTATTGGTGGAAGCCAACGCGAAGAACGTTTCGATGTACTGCAATCGCGGCTGGCGCTGCAGGGCATTGCTGCTACTGATATGGCCTGGTATCTCGATATCAGGCGCTGGGGAAGCTGTCCGCATGCCGGCTTCGGCCTTGGTTTTGAGCGCCTGTTGATGTATCTGACCGGGATGGAAAATATCCGTGATGTTATCCCTTTCCCACGGACCCCAGGGCATGCACAATTTTGATTTGAAGAAAATATTTCAGCGGTTCATTGTTGTGCTGTTTATCATTTTTTTAAGCAGTATTGTTGCTGTTGCAGAAGAACCGGTGCGTCTGGATCTGCCGGTGCGGATCGGAGGTGACTATAATTATCCCCCTTATGAATACCTGGATCAGGATGGTTTGCCGACCGGTTATAATATTGAGCTGAGTCAAGCTGTTGCCCGGGTGATGGGAATGGAGATCAATATTCAGCTCGGCTCCTGGGGGGAAATGCGCCAGGCTCTGGAGCGGGGTGATGTCGATATTCTGATGGGAATGGCGCATACAGAAGAGCGCCTGGATGAAGTTTCGTTTTCAATTCCCCATGCAAAAGTTCACCAATCGATCTGGATTCGCAACGACAATGAAACTATCCACGCGGTGGAGGATTTGGTCGGCAAAGAGGTCATTGTGATGAAGGGGAGCGTGATGCACGACTTCATGCTTGAAAATGAAATCGCTGCTGACCTGTTTATGGTGCAAACTCTGGCTGATGCGCTGAACCTGCTGGCTTCAGGTCATCACGATTGTGCCTTGGTTGCGAAACTCCCCGGTGAATATCTCCTGAGTAATCCGGCCCTGTATAATATCCATCCCATTGCTCGTCCATTAGTAGCGCAGAATTATGGCTTTGCGGTCAAAAAAGGTAATTTGGTGCTACTGGCACAGTTCAATGAGGGACTGTCTCTATTGAAAAAAACTGGCGAATACCGCCAGATAAGAGAAAAGTGGCTCGGGGTTCTGCAGCCAGAACCAATTTCATGGACAAATTTTATTCGTTATGGGGCGCTGGTTATCGGGCCGTTACTGTTGGTGTTGATTGCTTTTGTCTTCTGGTCGAGGACTTTGCGCCGGCAGGTTGCGTTGAGAACGGCAGAGCTGGAGCGTGAAATTGCTGAACGGATGCGTTCTGCAGAAGAGTTGCAGGTGCGTCAGAAACAACTGCTACATGCCGATAAAATGACTTCGTTGGGGGTTCTGGTTGCCGGGGTAGCTCATGAGATCAATAATCCTAACGGTTTGATTCAACTCAGTTTGCCACAATTGAGCAAGGCCTATCAAAGTATTGGTCCGATTCTTGACGCCCATTTCCGGGAACAGGGCGATTTTAAGCTCGGCTGGTTCGGATATTCGCGGATGCGTCAAGAAATCCCGCAAATGTTGGAAGAGATGCTGGAAAGTTCCAATCGAATCAAGCGAATTGTTGAAGGTTTGAAAGACTTTGCCCGCCGCGATGATTCTGGTTTGGATGATATGGTTGACCTGAATGATGTCATTCGCTCGGCAGTGCGGTTGCTCGATAATCCTTTACGCAACGCAACGCATCACTTCCGCGTAGATTATGCACCGAAACTGCCATGTTTTAGGGGCAATGGGCATCGTATTGAGCAGGTTGTCGTTAACCTGATTTTGAACGCTTGCCAGGCGCTGACTTCTGTTGACCAGTCGATTGAGTTACGAACTTACGAGCTGTCGGATGAAGGGATGGTGATTCTCGAAGTGCGTGATGAGGGCTGTGGTCTGGATGAAGAGACTTTACAGCGGATTACTGATCCGTTTTTTACCACCAAACGGGAAACCGGTGGCACCGGCCTCGGGCTTTCGGTTTCTGATGGAATCGTGAAGGATCACCATGGGCGGCTGGAATTTTCAGCCCATCCCGGGCAGGGGATGGTGGTGCGGTTGTTACTGCCGATTTATGAGGAGTGGGAATGATGGAAAAAAAACTATACCCCTCGTTTGGGGTCTTGCTCGTCGATGATGAACTGCCTTGGTTGCGGAGTTTGAGTCTGACTCTTGAGGGTCCGGGAGGGATCACCAACCTGCACCAATGTCAGGATAGCAGGACGGTGATGTCGGTGCTGGAACAGAACGATATCGGCCTGGTGTTGTTGGATCTGACCATGCCCCACCTCTCAGGAGAAGAATTGCTGGAACAGATTCTCAGTGAGTATCCACAGATCAGGATTATTATCCTCAGCGGGATGAACCAGCTGGAAACAGCTGTCAATTGTATGCGTTCAGGGGCATTTGACTATTTTGTTAAAACGGTCGATGAAGAACGCTTGGTTGATGGGGTACGACGTGCTCTCCGGATGGTTGAGCTGGAATCTGAAAATCGTGCCATTCGAAAACGTTTTTTTCATGACCAGCTCGATGCTCCCGAGGTGTTTGCTCCTATTGTGACTAATAGTACGGCGATGCGCGCACGCTTTCAATATCTGGAGGCCGTGGCTCCCAGCAGTCAACCGATTTTAATTACTGGTGAAAGTGGTGTGGGAAAAGAACTGGTCGCTCAAGCGATCCACACTCTCAGTTGCAATAGTGGATTGCTGGTATCGGTTAATGTTGCTGGGCTCGATGATAATGTTTTTGCCGATACTTTATTCGGGCATGTGCGTGGTGCTTTTACCGGTGCTGAAAATGTACGCAAAGGGATGATTGAAAAGGCCGCAGAAGGAACCCTGTTTCTTGATGAGATTGGAGATCTAAATGCCGCCTCTCAGGTTAAACTATTGAGATTATTGCAAAATGGGGAGTATTATCCATTAGGTAGCGATCAACCCAAGCAGATGAGTGCTCGGGTGGTTGTTGCGACTCATGCTGACCTAGACGCAATGATGGCAGCGGGGGAGTTCCGCCGCGACCTCTATTATCGGCTCTATTCACATCATGTGCATCTTCCCCCCTTGCGGGAGCGTAAAGATGATCTGCCACTATTACTGGAATATTTTCTAGCTGAGGCTGCAAATAAACTGGGGAAAAAAAAGCCGACTCCTCCCAAAGAATTGACAGTTCTATTGTCAACCTACAGTTTCCCCGGCAATGTTCGTGAACTCGAGGCGATGGTCTACGATGCGGTGAGCTTGCATAATGGAAAAGTTCTGTCGATGCAAAGCTTTCTCAAGCGGATCGGTACTCAAGCTGATAATCCCCCGGCTAGGCCGTCCCCTCACACTGAAAATCCCTTTACCCAATTGCCAAATTTACCGACCCTGCAGCAAGCAGGGAAAATGCTAGTTGATGAGGCGATGCAGCGTTCTACTGGGAATCAGAGTATTGCCGCTCGCTTGTTGGGAATTTCCCAGCCGGCATTAAGTAAGCGGTTAAAGGAGCAGGTTCGCTGAACCCCTATAAGTTTAGTTATGATTTCTCTTTCGGTTATATTTTTTAACTTG
>JASJGU010000129.1:0-74123 GCA_033791385.1 Desulfuromusa sp. | reverse complement strand
ATTGGGTTTATATCAGTTTTCCCGCTTCAAATTCACGAATCGCTTTCAACCCGGCAAAGGCATCAGCACAATACACGACCGGGTGCTGGTAATTAGGCACACAATCCATTGCAACAAACTTCGGCGTCAATGCTGCACCGCCAAGCAGAACCGGTTGCGATAGTCCAACATTTTGAAACTGGGATAGATTGTCCTTCATCAACAATGCCGACTTGACCAGCAGTCCCGACAGACCCACCACATCAACCTGCAATTCCTTGGCTGTGGAAATGATCTTTTCTGCAGGCACCTTGATACCGATATTGTGAACCTTGTAGCCATTATTGGTGAGAATGATATCAACTAGATTTTTGCCGATATCATGAACGTCCCCGGCCACTGTAGCCAGCAATATAGAAGTCCGCCCCTCATCAGACAGTTTTTCCATGTAGGGTTCCAACAAGCCAACGCTCTGCTTCATAACTTCTGCCGACTGCAACACAAATGGCAACAACAGGTCACCTCGACCAAACAACTCACCAACTTCGCGCATGGCCGGAACTAACAGGTTGTTGATAATATCCAAAGGCTGCCAACGCCCACGCAGAGTTGTCAGTAGATCATCCAATTCCCCTTTGTCGCCTTTTAGAATTTTCTGGTGCAGTTGCTGTTCGATTGTAAGGGAGCCTTCATCTTCACTCTCATCCTTATCAACAGCCTGCTCAAAGTAGTCTATAAATGCCATCAGTGCCCCGGGATGACGATTAAATAGCAAGTCGAAGCAAATCTTACGATCTTCTTCACTGATTGTTGCATAAGGGAGAACTTTAGCTGCATCAACGATAGCGGTATTGAGCCCCGCCTCCACGGCTTCGTGAAGAAAAATCGAGTTAAGCACCTTTCGCGCTGCCGGACGTAGACCAAAGCTGATATTGCTGATTCCCAAGGTAAAGCCAACTCCGGGCAGTTCCTGTTTGACCAACTTGATTGCTTTTAAGGTCTCGATCGCAGCATCGCGCATGGTTTCGTCACCGGAACCGACCGTAAAAGTGAGTAGATCAAAAAGAATATCCTGGGGCCGCAAACCATGTTTGTTAACGGCCAAAGCATAAATTTCTCTGGCAACAGCCAACTTCTTTTCGCAAGTCAGTGCCATTCCTTCCAGATCAATGGTCAATGCGACCACGGCTGCACCGTATTTTTTCGCCAGACGGCAGATTCGATCCAGGTTTGCGCCACCATCTTCCAGATTGATTGAATTGATAATTGCCCGTCCCGGATAGAGCGGCAATACCAGTTCCAGAGTGTCGGGACTGGTTGAATCAAACATTAATGGCGCTTTGCAAGAACCGGCATACAACTGGGTCAGTTGAAGCATATCCGCTGCTTCATCCCGCCCGGCATAAGCAACACAAAGATCCAAAACCTGCGCTCCACGCGCTTCCTGATCAAGAGCAACCTTGAGGCAGGCATCCCAATCCTCAGCCAACAATGCCTCTTTAAATGCTTTAGAACCGTTAGGATTACAGCGTTCGCCGATTAATACTGGTGGGATTTCCTGGTGAAGTTCAACGGCCTGATAAAGACTGGCTACAGAAGCTTTCATACGGACACCTCCCGCTGGCCAGGCGTAACACCAACTAAGCGTTTCACCAGCGCCGCAATATGAGCAGGACTGGTACCACAACAGCCGCCAACGATACTGACTCCCTGATGAACAACAAACTGATACATCTGTTCGGCATACTCCTCTGGACTTAAGGGATAGTGAGTCTGTCCGTTAACCACTTGCGGTAGCCCCTGATTTGGTATCACCGAAACCCGTCGTGGCCAGTTCTGACTCAGGTATTTGACATGTGAAGTCATATCCTGTGGTCCCGTCGCGCAGTTGAGTCCTAACGAAAACAACGGAAAAGGTTCCAGCACCGCAACCACAGCAGCAATATCGGAACCAACCAGCATCGTGCCCTGTTGCTCAATTGTCACCGAGGCCATAACCGGTACCTGGCAATTCGAAGTTTCCAGGACCTCAAATGCCGCAACCAAAGCAGTCTTGGTTTGCAACAGATCCTGACAAGTTTCCACAATCAGACAATCAACGCCAGCCTCTAACAGTGCTTCAATCTGCTCCCGCGTTGCCACAGCCAAATCAGCGACACTAATATGCCCAAGTGACGGCAACTTAGTTCCTGGCCCAACCGAACCAGCAATATATTTATTCGTCCTGCCAGCAATCGCCAGCCTGGCGTTTTCAACGGCACGCGTGTTGACTTCTTTCACCTTATCCTGCAAGCCATATTCGGCCAGCACCACCCGTGAAGCACCAAAGGTGTCTGTTTCAATCACCATTGCTCCGGCATCCAACATGCTTTTATGGAATTCAATAATATGATAAGGCGCCGAAAGGTTGAGAATTTCGTTGCACCCCTCGCACCCCGACCAGTCTTTGTCGCTAATGTCCATCAACTGCAGACTGGTTCCGCAGGCACCATCAAAAACTAGAAGCGGCTGTTCAGTAAAAGTCATTTCGTATCCATCCTGTCAAAAATAAAAAGATGTGTAACAAATCTAATGCACATTACCTAGTCTGTAGGCGAGTGTCCAGTCACAAACCATGAAACAAATTCCTATTTTTGTAAATATTTGTTAAGATTCATCTTCAATCACTCATGGGAGGACAATTTTGAGTTCTGCAAACCATCAACCTGCATCCAATTCTATCCAACGCCGACTGGGAGAGTATCTTCAAGCCGCAGGACTGTTAAATTCAGAACAACTTGATGAGGCGATTGAATATCAGTGTATCTACGGGGGGAAACTTGGAACCAGCCTGATTGAATTGGGTATGATTGAAGAAAATCAATTAGCAAAAATCCTCAGTGAGCAATTGGGACACCATTATATTAAGCCTGAATTACTCATGACGGTACCCAGTTCACTGTTGAGCCTTATCCCCAAAAAAACCGCTCTAAAATATCAAATTATCCCCTACCTTAATGATGGTAAAAGACTTTATGTTGCGATGAACGATCCCAAGGATTTAACCATCATTGACGAACTCTCATTTCAACTCGACTATATCATTATTCCCCTGGCAATTCCGGAAATCCGCCTCATGCTAGCACTAAAAAAACATTATGGCATGATGCTATCACCACGTTATGAAACCTTGGCGAAACAAATTGGCCGCAGGATGCTGGCCGCTAAGAGAATCGGTTCCAAGCAAAATTCAAATATAGATAAACAACAGAAGCCAGCAGTCGTAGAGCCTGAGCCAGAAACGCCTTCCGCGGATGTATCTACCTGGCCGCTGCTTGGGGATGCCCCAGATACAGCAGAAGAAGACAAGGACAGCTATTTTTATGATCAGCCGGCACAAAAGGAAGTGCAAAATAAGACTAGCCTGCTCCAGAAATTGGCTAATGCACAAGATCGAGAAGATATAGCCAAAGCTATTATTGCTCATTTCAAAACTGATTTTCCAAAGTGTGCATTGATGATGGTTCGCAAGGAGACCGCTAATGGCTGGCTGGCAACGGTTGAAAATGGCAAACAACCTTTTGAGCAGATTGTTATTTCACTACAAGAACAATCGGTCTTCAGCTTGGTTGCCACAAACCACTCCCATTATCTGGGACCGATGGTCGATTCTCCAGCGACTCATACGATTCTTGATTTCTTCGCGATTCAGTTACCACAAGACGTTCTGATTATGCCTCTCACTGTACAAAATAAATTAGTCTGTATCCTCTACATTCAAGGTGATTTCGATGATCTTGAACGGCGTCTCAGCGAATTTAAAAATATTGCAGATAAGGTAGAACTGTCTTTCAAACTGCTCATCTTGAAAAATAAAATCCTCACACTCTGAAATATATAATGGAAAAGCAGAAAGCAGATTTTAATCCGGATTTCGTGAAAAAACTCAAGACAGGTCTGACCGCCGGAGCAGATGAACTTTTCCAGCTGATATTAGATACTGATAGTAACTTTCTGCAAACGCTCCTGAAAAATCCCCAGCTAAATGAAGATCATTTACTGGTGCTGCTGAAACGCCGCGATTTATCCGAAGAACTAATCAATAGTATCTACAAAAAACACAAACAATCACTCAGCCATCGGTCGATACTGGCGTTGGTTAAAAATCACGCAACTTCAGGAACCCTGGTGCGCAACTTACTGCCGCTACTGCGCTTGTTTGAGTTGCTCGATCTCTGTTTTTTACCCGGCGTCACCCCTGATCAAAAACTGGCCGCAGAACGTGCCATCCTGCAAAGGCTGCCAACCGCGCCCCTCGGCAATAAAATTACTTTGGCGCGCCGGGGCACAACAAATATTGTTGCTGAATTGATGAAAGAAGGCCATCCACAGCTGTTCGAAGCGTGCCTTGGTAGCCCTCGTCTCAGAGAAGTGGCCATTTACCAGTTTCTACGTGGGGCGACCGCCAGCGCGGAAACTATTTCAATGATTGCCCGGCACAACCGCTGGAAGCAGCGCCCCAATCTACGGCTGGCGATTCTCAAAAACAGCAAAACCCCTGAAATCTGGTTTACCCTGTGGTTGCCTAAAATACACACTCATGTTCTGAAACAATTGTTGGGCAGTTACCGGTCTAACCCGACCAGAAAACGTTTGATAGCAGTTGAATTGAAAAAACGTGGTGGGAGTTAATTTGC
Organism: Desulfuromusa sp.; assembly: GCA_033791385.1. GTDB lineage: Bacteria > Desulfobacterota > Desulfuromonadia > Desulfuromonadales > Geopsychrobacteraceae > Desulfuromusa. The sequence goes on along the minus strand of JASJGU010000129.1, from coordinate 69,468 downwards.
AGAAAGTTGCTTTGTGACTTTCTGCAAAGTGACGTAATATGTGCCGGCTGAAATGGCTTTGTCAAATTATCATCGATTCCGGCCACAAGTGACTATTAATCAAAAATTAACATATCTCAATTTATTTATTTTATTAGTTATCATTATTGTGTATACTCAAATAAATCATTGATATGTCAGGAATTACATCACACAAACAGTGATAAAGAACCTATGAATTTGCCCTCGCAGGAGAAAAAATGAGTTTCAGTATAAAAGATGTTGTTACGATCTTCTTAGCTCTTTTAGCTTTGGCATTAGCGTCGCTACCGGTTCAAGCCGCAGTCAATGAGATGCCCAACCTTGACATGGTGTCGATGACGCAGATTCAAACCACCTCGCAGCCGGTTGATGAGATGGTCTCCCCTCGCTACCTATGTGTCAAAGAGGGGGTTAAAGGTCACGAGGATCAGATTGCTTATTGCCGCGCAGCGCGTTTATTTAATATCACGGCTTAAATTATGATCAGGGTTGCAATCTACAAGTAAACGATACCACCAAATATTAACTCAAACAAACAAACCCTCATGCAAAGCGAACAGGCTATCTAAATGGAATCGAATCGAGGTCAACAGCTTGCAGAAAAAGAGATCGCCCTGCCCTCGCCCCCTGCAATTGTGGTTCAGATTCTCAATACTGTGCAAAAAGAAGACGCTGCACTCAACAAACTGGCTGATATCATCTCGGCCGATCCTGCGTTGACCGGGAAAATGCTCCAGATTGCCAATTCTGGTTTTTATGCTTTCAAAAATGAAGTGACCAGCATTGACCGGGCATTATCTGTGCTTGGCACCAATGTTATTAAAAATATAGCCCTGTCATTTGTTATCGCAACCGATTTACGTGAAGACAAGCAATCTGGTTTTGATTTCGACGCTTATTGGCGTCACTCCGTTACTTCTGCCGTTGCCGCAGAACTTTTGACTCAGCAGCTGAATCAAAAAAATGATGACATCTTTGTCACGGCACTACTGCATGATATCGGCATGCTGGTAATTTTCATGGATAAAAGAAATGACTACAGTGAATTGCTCCAGAAATCCTCTATCTCTAATCTATCCCTTTTCGATCTAGAGCAGGATCTATACGGTTGCAATCATCAGCAGATTGGTTCTGCACTCATCAATAAGTGGGGGCTTCCAGAGTCCATTTCAGAGCCAATCTACTACCACCACAATCCCGAATCTGCACCAGAGAGTAGCCAGAAGACGGCTAAAATTCTCCATTTTGCCGATCAACTTTCTGCTATCTACAATGAGACCGATACTGCTGAAAAAGTGCGTTTATTGCAGGATGAATTGGAAGAACATTATTCTCTCAACCCAGATCAGATTCGTACTTTATTGGATGATATTGCAGAAAAAAGTGTTGAAATTCTGAAAACTTTTGAAATAGAACCAGGCGACATGAAGCCTTATACACAAATGCTCCAAGAGGCCAATGAAGAATTGGGCCGCTTGAACCTTTCCTATGAGCAGCTTGTTATTGAACTGATGGAAGCAAAAAAGAAATCTGAACGCCTGGCCCATGAACTTAAAGATGTTAATTCACGGCTGAATGATCTGGCTTATTTAGATGCACTGACCGGGCTGTACAACCACCGTTTTTTCCAGGAGAGCCTAGGTGACGAACTAGCAAGAGCCAACAGGTATCAATCTTCACTTTCTCTGATTCTCTTCGATATCGATCACTTTAAAAAAGTTAATGACAATCATGGTCATCCTGCGGGGGATCAGGTTCTGAAGACAATTTCAAAGGCAGTTCAAAAAACGGTTCGGCCAAGTGATTTTGTCGCTCGCTATGGTGGTGAAGAATTTGCCGTCATACTGCCTGAAACAGACAACTCTGGACTCAAAGTTTTTGCAGCAAGGCTCAGACGCTGTGTAGAAGGGGTTATTACCAAAGTAGATCAACAACAAATAATGGTTACAATCAGCGTGGGGGGGACGACATTCTGTCCAGAGCAACCAGAAATTTCAAAAGACATTTTGATCAAAAGTGCAGATCGTGGACTCTATATGTCCAAAAAAAACGGTCGTAACCAAGTTACAATTCTGGCAACAGAAAATGCTCCTTCATCCTGAAAATCAGCAAATGGAATCGCTATGCAATCACATGAGAACTACCATCACATCCAACAACTGATCGAAAAAGAACTAAACTTTCCCTCCCCGCCAGCCATCGCAGTGCAAATTCTCAATACCGTACAGAAGGATGATGCTGCATTGACTGAATTGGGAGAAATTATTTCCGCAGATCCTGCTTTAACCGCAAAAATGCTGAAAGTTGCAAACTCGGAAATGTTTGCCTGTAATGGTGAAATCAAAAATATTAACCGAGCTATGTCCGTGCTGGGTACCAACATTATAAAGAATATCGCCCTCTCATTTATCATTGCAGCCGAACTGAATAATAATGATGACACTGGTTTTGATTTTGATTTTTACTGGCGGCGCTCAATCACAGCAGCGGTCTCAGCAGAATTACTATCTAAGACAGTACAACACAAAGATGACGATATCTTTGTTACGGCTTTACTCCAGGATATTGGTATGCTGGTCATCAGCATGACCAAAGGGGATGCATACAATGCAGTGCTTAAGGAGGCCCGATCATCTGCGACAGCGTTAATTGATCTGGAGAAAGAAAAATACGGCTTTGACCATCAGCAAGTGGGCTATGCCCTGCTGATGAATTGGCATCTTCCCGATTCAATTTGCGAGCCAATTCTTTATCATCACCTGCCAGAAAACGCTCCAGAAGCTTGCCAGGATGCAGCTGGAATTCTCCATTTTGCAGATCAGTTAGCTGCTATCTACACCGAAGCTGAGACGGCTGAAAAAGCACGCCTGATCCAACAAAGAATAATTGAAAAATTCAACATTGATGAAACCCAGACACTTGAGTTGCTTGATGCTGTTGCCACCAATAGCAGTAAAATGATAACAACTTTTGATCTCGACCCAGGTGACATCAAGCCCTATTCGTTATTGCTACAAGAAGCGAACGCTGAGCTAGGGAAGCTGAATCTGAGTAATGAACAAATGATTCTGGAAATGCGGGAGGCAAAAGAAAAAGCGGAAAGACTTGCAAATGAGCTACTGGACGCTAACTCTCGTCTTAAAGAATTAGTTTATCGCGATGGGCTGACGGGTCTCTACAATCATCGCTATTTTCAGGAATCACTTGGTCATGAACTCGCTCGGGCCAACCGCTACTTTTCATCAGTTTCACTGATTCTGTTTGATATCGATTTATTCAAAAAGGTGAATGACACCCATGGCCACCCTGCCGGTGATCTGGTATTAATGAATATCGCCAGAGCCGTTACGAGTGCGGTCCGACCCTGTGACATTGTTGCCCGTTATGGGGGTGAAGAATTTGCCGTCATACTCCCGGAAACCAGTGCGGCAGGAGTTAAAGTTTTTGCTGCGCGCTTGAGGCGTTGTGTTGAAGGGATTGCAACTTTAGTAGATGGACAACTTATCTATGTCACCGTCAGTGCTGGAGCAACAACTTTCGATCAAACGAACGCGCATGTAACTAAAGATATTTTAATAGAAACTGCTGACCGAGGTTTGTATATGTCAAAACAAAACGGACGTAACCAGGTCACGGTACTTGTGCCGGAATTATCCATCGACTAATTAAATTTTTTACTAAAAAACCCTTCACTCCCCTGCAATAACTGGATACTTTAAGATTGAGATGTTATTTTAACCAACCTTCTTGATGGAGAAGGGTGTTTTAACGGGGAGGACTATTCATTTTCCATGTCGATCGACACGACCGAAAAATATCAGCTCAACAATTCTCCTGATGGTGCTCACCTCCAACTGTCGGGTGATTGGTGCTTTCAAAGTGGCATTCCTGACATCGACTTGCTGCTTAAGCAGCTACTAAACACTCGACCTGAAAAACTTTCATTTGACTGCCAGAATCTGGGAAATTGGGATAGCGGTCTGATGATTTTTCTGGTCAACCTGATCAACAACTGCCAACAAAATAACATTTCAGTTCGCCAGGAAACCCTGCCGACAGGAATACAAACACTACTGCGGTTATCCTTTTCTGTCCCGGAACGAAAAGGTGCTAGGCGTGAGATTTTAGGTCAACCGATTCTGGCTAAAATTGGTAATATATCAATTGAAATGCAGCGTAACTGGGGCGATCTGCTGGCATTTGTCGGGGAGCTTTTTTTCGGCTTTCTGAATTTTCTGCGTGGCCGGGCACGTTTTCGTTATTCTGACTTGTTTTTTCAGATCGAGTCTGCCGGACCATCGGCACTGATGATTGTCACCCTGATAAGCATTCTCGTCGGTATGATCCTCGCTTTTGTGGGTGCAGTTCAATTACGCATGTTTGGTGCTGAAATTTACATTGCCAATTTGGTTGGTATGGGTATGGCGCGTGAGATGGGTGCGATGATGACAGCTATTGTTATGGCTGGACGTACCGGTGCAGCCTATGCGGCACAATTGGGAACAATGCAGGTCAATGAAGAGATTGATGCATTGAAAACCATGGGCATTTCCCCGATCGAGTTTCTGGTTTTTCCGCGCTTGCTGGCTCTCTGTATCACCATGCCACTGCTCTGTATTTATGCTGATTTTATGGGCATCATCGGCGGAGCGATCGTCAGTGCGACCATGCTGGATATTTCCTTTTTCCAGTATTTTCAGCAGATTCAGGGATTTGTGCCACCAATACATTTCATCATTGGGATCGTTAAAGCGGGAGTCTTCGGTATTCTGGTCGCGACTGCCGGATGTTTTCGAGGCCTGCAATGTGGCCGCAGTGCTTCTGCTGTTGGCTTCGCCGCAACCAGTGCTGTTGTCACATCAATCGTCCTGATCATTGTTGCCGATGCCATCATCACCGTCATTTGTCAGATAATGGGAGTCTAAAGATGATCGAAACGCCCCATCTGGACATCCGCAATCTGACTATAGCTTACGGCGAAACCGTTATTCAGGAGAATCTCAATTTTACTGTCAACCACGGTGAAGTTTTTGTCATCATGGGTGGCAGTGGGTGCGGAAAAAGCACCCTGCTACGGCATCTTGTCGGCTTAATGGAACCATACCGTGGGGATGTGTTTGTAGATGGAATTAATCTCTGGCAAGCATCCATCAATGAGCGAAACAAGATTATCAGCCGCAATGGTGTACTCTATCAGGGAGGAGCTCTCTGGAGTTCAATGACTCTGGCTGAAAATATCGCACTGCCGCTGACCGAGTATACAAACTTGAATCAAAAACAGATTATGGATGTGATTGCGTACAAACTGTCATTGGTCGGGTTGGCCGGATTTGAAGACTATTACCCTTCTGAAATCAGTGGGGGGATGCGCAAACGAGCCGGACTGGCCAGAGCCATGGCACTTGACCCTAATATTCTGTTTTTTGATGAGCCCTCTGCAGGGCTTGACCCGGTTAGTTCACGCCTGCTCGACGATCTCATCCTGGAATTGCGTGATAGCCTTGGTGCAACGGTGGTGATTGTCAGTCATGAACTGGCAAGTATTTTTACCGTGGGAGATAATTCAATTTTTCTCGACGCGGACGAAAAAACCATCATTGCATCTGGTCCACCAAAGCAGCTGCTGGAAAGATCAAATGATCCACGGGTAAAAAAATTCTTAACCAGGACAACTTAAAATGTTGAAACAAATGGATTTTTTGTTAAGAGGCCACTATGTATAGACGTAAAAGAATCGATCCACGGGTCATCGGTAGTTTTGTGGTCGGTGCGGTGATCCTGACCGTTGCCGGATTGTTATTTTTTGGACCGGGAGGGTTTCTTGCCGAAACCAGGAGCTATGTTATTTTTTTTGACAGCTCTGTTAAGGGACTCAAAGTCGGTTCACCAGTGCGGTTTCGGGGAGTAAAAATTGGTCAAATCAAAGAAATCAACGTCAGGGTTCGACCACAGGACTTTGAATTTTATATCCCCGTCGTCATCCAAATTGAACCGTCTCGATTTAAAACTGAAGGGACTGATCAGGGGATGCTGGAGATGATTAAAACAACCGTTCAAGGTGGCGATCCAATGATAGCTCTGGTCGATAAAGGTTTGCGCGCTCAAATGCAGCTGGACAGCCTGGTCACCGGGCAATTGTATGTCAATCTGGATATGTTACCTGACACACCACTCGTCCTTGCTGGGTACGAGCACGAATACCCTGAAGTACCTGCAATTAAGTCCAGTCTTGAAGAATTGACCAAAACTCTTGAAGACATACCACTGAAGAAGCTGACAGACAAATTGATTAGCTCTGCTGAAGGATTCGAGAAACTCATTAACTCGCCGAGCCTACACAATGCCCTGGCAAAATTTGATGACACGACCTCTCAATTAAATCATTTTCTGCAAAACCTGAATAAACAAATTCCACCACTGGTCAATATGCTCAAGGATACAATTCAACAAAGTCAAGCAACCATTCTGGAAGCACAGGCGACCATAGGTCATATTGACAGTAAGGTTAACCCTCTCTCTGAACAATTCAGTCAGGCCGTTCTCGCCGTCAGTGATGCATCGATCAAAACCGCAGATGTCATGCAACAAATCAAAGGTCTTTCCGAAAATGATTCACAGATTATGCAGCAGTTAAGTTTGACCCTTCAGGAAGTGAACCGTACCGCTCGTACTTTGCGCTATTTGACAACAGAACTTGAACGTGATCCACAAATGCTCATACGTGGCAGGGTTGATGGAGGAACGAAATGATACGTAGCATACTCGTAGCGTTACTCTTACTTTGTACTTCCTGCATTCAATTCGGCAACGAATTGCAACCGAGGCACTATTACTTGCTTGAAAGTATGACGGAAGCACCTAATGCTTATCCAGATTATACTTTAACTATCAATCTTGAACTCGCCGGATTTCCTGATTATCTTGCTCACAAAAAAATCGTTACGCGTAACGGTCCTAATGATATTAAATTTGCCGCTTCCGACCGCTGGGCAGAGCCAGTCCAAGAGAGTTTGATGCGAATAGTGCGTGAGAACCTTACTCTGTTGTTACCGGGTAGCCACATTTCGGTCAGTCCGTGGGAAAGCTCAAACAGCCATGCGATAAAAGTAAAACTGCTGGTTAACAATTTTTTGGGGAAACTCGATGATCATACGCGAATTGATATTCGGTGGCTAATTGACAACCAGTCAGGTCAAACCATGCAAGGTCATTTTACCGATCGGCAACCGATTGGGAGCAGTTATCAGGATCTGGTTGTTGGTCTGAATAAAGGGATAAACAACCTCAGCCTGGAACTGGCAAAAAAGCTGGCAGGTGAATAATCAAAAGGGAGGCGTTGATTGCCTCCCTTTTGGGTAGTAAGTATTCATGAAGCACTCGCAAAAAAAATCAACCCAAAATAAATTCTCGGCCAAGATCGATCAATGTTGCCAAAGATTCGAAGTTTTTTGTTTCAGCATACAACCGAACAACCGGTTCTGTTCCAGATTTGCGAAACAGCAACCAAGAACCATCTTCCAGCAGGTATTTATTGCCATCGATCTGGATGACTTCAACAATTTGTTGTTCACCAATCTTTTCTGGGGGATTAGCAAATTTATCGGGCAAAGCGGCTTCAAGTTGAGGTGATAAATGAATGTTGATGCGTTTGGTGTGAATTTCTCCGACCCGCGAATAAAGATCAGATAATAGCTCCCGCAGTGATTTTTTCTCTACGGCCACCATTTCTGCCACCAACAGACAAGCCAGAATCCCATCCTTTTCCGGTACATGCCCCTTGATACTCAATCCGGCACTCTCTTCACCACCAATCAGAATTTTGTCCGCACTGATATATTCACCAATAAACTTAAAACCCACGGGGGTTTCTAACACTTTCACCCCATGATATTCAGCTACGGCATCAACCAGATGCGATGTTGCAACGCTGCGTGCAGCATCTCCTCGCAGACCTTTTCGGCGAATCATATAATCGAACAGCAGAGCAAGAATATAATTTGGCTCAATATAGGTGCCATCGCTATCAATTATCCCGAAGCGATCAGCGTCACCATCGGTTGCCAATCCAAGCACAACGGATTCATCACTCTTTATCAGCCCGATAAAGTCCTCGATATACTCTTCCGCCGGCTCTGGCGGTTTCCCGCCGAAATATGGGTCAAGATGGTCGTTAATTTTAACCACCTTAACGCCCGCTTCTTCCAGAATCCGATCAAGATAGCCGCGCCCGGAACCGTAAAGAGGATTGACCGCAATTGTCATTCCCGATACAGCAATCGCCTTAAAATCAACCAGTTTCTTCAGAGTTGTAAAATAGGCCTCACGGGGGTCAATTTCTTCATACAGCCCCTGTTGAGCAGCATTTTCTAAAGAAATCTCTTTATAAACTATCTCGCCGAGCATCGCATTGGCCCGCTTTTCAATATCATTGGTTGTTTCAGGCAAGGCCGGACCACCCGAGACCGGCGAAAATTTAATACCGCTGTAGTTATAAGGATTATGACTGGCAGTGAAATTGATCGCCCCAGCAGCTTTTCTTCGCAGGAGTTCATGAGCAATCACCGGTGTCGGTGTGTCCCGCTGACAGAAGTAGCTTTTAATCCCTACCCCGGCCAATATCCGGGCGGTCTCGCGAGAAAAATCGCCGCCCATAAAACGAGCGTCATAACCGATCACCACACCCTTTTCGGCTAAACCCTCGGCATGCAGATGATCGGCAATCGCCTGTACCACCACCCGGACATTATCCAGGGTAAACTCTTCACAAAAAATACCGCGCCAACCCGAAGTACCAAATTTGATATGAGACATAGATCCCTCCCCGATTTAAAAAAGTATGAATACTTGTAATAATTTATTCTCTCGCAAAAGACAATGATAGCATACAGATGATGTATCAGCGCGGCTATTTTGAGGAGGAGTCATCATCCAGATTTTCTACATAGGGGCAATCCTCCGGCAGGATACCTGCTTTAACCAGCTGAGGGGTCAAACGGGCACATTCAGGATGCAACTCTGAGCGCTGATCATATATTCGACAGGTATTAGTCTCTGTATCCAGATATTGACAAGGTTTATCCGTATAAAAAACTTTATCGCGATAAGCATATTTTTCATAACAACAGCGCCCACAACGTTCGCAGATTTTTTCCCACTCCACAGAATCTATCGGCATGATTTCCTTGTCTCATTTATTTCAATTCTCAATTCTCAATTCCCTACAATCCAATCCCATTCGAACCTTCCTCTCATATAGCAACAAAAACCGATCATTGACAATATTTAAAGATCCTCCTACTTTATTTATTTCTAGATCATCCCGGGAGCAAACTATGCGCATAATGATTATCCTCTCTGCCCTGCTGATGCAACTTTGTCTGGGTGCAACATATTCCTGGTCGGTTTTCGTTCAACATATCAAAACGCTTGCTGATATTTCTCAAGTGCAGGCGCAAATTCCGTTTTCGGTATTCTATTTTGTCTTCCCCCTGACGATGATTTTTTCGGGAACGCTAGTAGACAAGGTTGGCCCAAGGATTGCTGCTGTCAGCGGAGGAATTTTATTCGGCAGCGGCTGGCTTATTTCTTCCCTGGGGGTTAACAATTTCACCTACACCATATTAGGAAACGGTATTATTGCTGGCATTGGAGCAGGAATCGCTTACATTGTCCCCATTTCAACCTGTATTAAATGGTTCCCCAACAATAAAGGCCTCGTCACTGGCGTTGCTGTTGCCGGATTCGGCGGGGGCGCGGCACTTGTCAGCACTATTGCAGGATACCTGCTCAAACTCAATTTCACTCCTTTTGCGCTATTTGGGTATTTTGGCTTGGCGTTTATGTTTTTGATCGTTTTTTCCGGGCTCTTCATGCAAAATCCGCCCGATTTTTCCAAAACGAATACGGTCAAGCTAGATTTTCGTCAAGTATTGACCGACAAACGTTTCATTATCCTTTATTTTGCCATGTTCACCGGATTGGCAGCAGGGTTTGCCATCAATGCCAATATCAAAGAATTCTATAAATCAGCATCACTCTTAACCGGTGTCAGTGCGGTATCGTTTTTTGCCATAGCTAACGCCGCTGGCAGGGTCATCTGGGGCACTGTTTTTGATCGCTTCAGCAGCCGCAGCATCATTCAGCTCAATCTTTTTTCTCAGGCAATGCTGCTCCTCGCATCTCCGTTGATCGTAACATCCTCCACCGGCTTACAAATTTTTGCCCTGATAGCAGGCTTCAACTATGGTGGAGTTCTGGTCATTTATGCCGGTTCTGTTGCCCGCATCTGGGGTGCGGACAAAGTCGGATCAATTTATGGATGGATGTTCTCTTCCAACATCCCCGGTGCCGTAGCTCCCCTTTTTGCCGGTTATTTTTATGACAAGACCGGAAGCTTCACAATTCCGCTGTACATTCTTGCGTTCATCATTCTCTCTGCTATCGCCATTTTAAATTTCACCAAAAGTCGCTTTGTCATCTAAATTCTGTATTCTCATTGTCATATCAAGCATTTTCCCAAAATTTTTGAGCCCTTTTACACAAAAAATGAAATGGGGATCAGTGGTACAGGGCTGGGATTAGCCATTGTCTGGAATACGCTTCAAGCCCAGGATGGCGGAATCACTGCTGAAAGTAGTCCACACAGAACCATTTTTGAACTTTTTTTCCCTGCAACCACAGAAGAAAAGAACGACTCAACCGATACGGTGATGGAATCATCCCCTCCCCATAGCAAGGGTGAACGAATTATTGGACTTTACCCACAACAAAAAGCCCTCTTTGCCAGTGGCTATGCGGATAATCAGGATGTCAGAAAAACTCTCGTTCTAGGGGCAAGTTGATTTATTCAAAAACCCTACAACATCTCAACTATTGCCACGGTGGTTCTCAGCGCCTTGACAAACAACACTGAAAAAATGACCCTTAATAGGGGATGTAGATTTTTTTGATCTGCCACATTCCTAAAACTGCTGCAACACCGGAGATCGGGATTATTTCGAGAGCATAAATATTGCTGCTTTTCAGAAAAACATGTTGAAATAAATATTGACTCTACATACTAAATTCGCTATTAGTACGAGTTCCGAATTTGAACTAAAGTTTTAAAGATAGAGAGGAATAACAACATGAAATGCCAAACAGTTCTCGCAGGGATCGAGTGTAGCTTCTGGAAAAAATCTGGCTGTAGCGCCCAAGATGGAAGCTGCAAAGTCATAGTAGAAGAATGTCAAGGATGCGAACGTATCGCCACAGGTACCATTGGCGAAGTTTGTACTGCTTATCCAGACCCTGCAGCAAAATGGGCTAAAGGCTTGTGTAACTTTGCAACCCACAAAAAGATTGATCTGAAGGTAGATGACGTCAGAGTCAACCCGCTGAAAGCAGCAAAACGCGCTGCTGCTGGCAAGTAAAGCTCATTTCATACAAACTTCGATTAACAAAAAAGGCTGCCAGCATTCCGGTAGCCTTTTTGTTTTATCCTCTTTCGGCTGTCTCCCGCGGCCAATTGCATTGTTGCGGACGGCCAATAGATGCAATCATATCGCCTACCTGAAAAACCAGATCTGCAGAAGGGTTGGCGATAAAATCCCCACCACGCATGACCCCAACGACTGAAGCTCCGGTGCTTTGTCGAACATCTAGCTGGCGTAGGCTGCGGCCAACTAAAGAACTCTCTGTATTTAATTCCTCCCAACTCAATTCGAGAGAATCCCGTGCCTTCTGTAGCAAGCGGATATTGTCCAGGCCAGCCCGATCGTCAGATAGTTGCTGATAATGATCCTGCCGGGCAGCATCGGTAAATTTCTGAATAGTTGGTACGGGGATATTTAAATTCAGCAATACCTGCCGTGCTATTTCCAGACCCGCTTCCAACTCAGGACGAATAACCATAGACACTCCCTCGGCATAGAGTGCTTCCATCTGTTCAGCTCCAACCGAGCGCACGACTATATTCAAATCAGGGCGCTGTCGACGCACAAAATGGACGATTGTTTCGGTCGTTGTAATATGGGGGATAGTGATCAGGAGTTGTTTTGCTTCTGCAAGATTAGCCGCTTCAAGAACAACCGGTTGAGAAGCATCGCCATAGATCGCTGGATAACCATTTTGCCTACAGTCTGCTATGGTCCGATGTCCTAGTTCGATAATAACAAAAGGGACTTCAAGTTGCGCCAGTATATAGGCCACGTGCTGGCCAACCCGCCCGCCGCCGGCGATGACAATATGTCCGTGCAATCCCCCTTGTGGGATGTTAATTGTCTCCAAAATTTCTTTTTTGAAATAACGCTTTTTCAAACTATAGAGTGGCACGGTACAGGCTGATGCCAAGGGCGTGATCAACATACTTATAATCGTCGCCGACAACACATAGGAATATTGCTCATAATCCAGAAAACCACCATCAATTCCAACCCGACCTAAGACAAAAGAAAACTCACCGATTTGAAACATCCCCAAACCAACAGCCAGAGGAATGACATTACCGTAGCCGAAGCTACGAACAATGACTGCCATGATCAAACTTTTACCGATTGCAACCAACAGCACAAGCTGTAAGATTCCTGACCAGTTTTCAAGTAAAAACACCGGATTCAGAAGCATACCGACCGAGGTAAAGAAAAGAAGACCAAATAGATCCCGTAATGGAATGACGTCACTTAATGCCTGGTGACCATAATCTGATTCACTTAACACCATACCCGCAACAAATGCACCAAAAGCAAAAGAAAGGTCGAGTAGATAAGTTGCGTAACCAATTCCCAGTCCGATCGCAATAATCGTCAGGAGAAACAGTTCTCGGGAATTCCCACGGGCAATAATTGCAAGCAACCGTGGCAACAACCGCGTCCCAAGCAACAGCATAACAGCCAGGAAAATGATTGATTTGAGCAAAGCGAGGGTTAAAACTGGCAGACCGGCTGCGGGATTGGATAATTGGGGCAAGAGAATCAACAACAGAACAACGGCCAGATCCTGAACAATCAAGATACCAATCATCACCCGGCTAGACAAGGTTCCTATCATTCCCTGAGCCATCAATGTTTTCAGGATCACCATGGTACTTGAAAGGGAAATGAGACCACCGAGCCAGAGAGATGGACCATTCTCCCAGCCGAGCCAACCACCAATCAGGTAACCATATCCAATGGTCAACAAAATTTGAATCGGACCGCCGATCAGTGCGACATATTTGACCGGTTTTAAGTCCTGCAGTGAAAATTCCAGCCCAAGTGCAAACAGCAATAGAGCAACACCAATTTCCGCAAGTTTTTCAACATCGTGGGGGTCAGAGACGAGACCCACAGAAAAAGGACCAATGATAACCCCGACAAGGAGGTAACCAAGCAATAATGGTTGACGCATTTTTTGCGCAATCAAGCCACCAAGCAGTGCCGCAACGAATATAATGATGATGTCAGCTGCTATTCCCATAGAATCCCTTGTGGTTAATCATATCCGTTACACTCCGTGCCCTCGACCAAGCATTTCGGCGGCGTCCATAACAACCATAAAAGCATCCGGATCATTATTGCGAATAATATCTCGCAGCAAGGTGATTTGCCGCGCCTCAACAGTTACGAATATCAAGGTTTTCTGTTCTTCCTTATACAGTCCGGTACCCGTGAGAATGGTTCCCTGTTGCCCGAGTTGTTCAATAATCTTCTGGCTGAGCAAATCAGCTCTGTTGGATGCGATATGGACTACCTTTTCAGATAAAGTTCCGGTCAGAATCATATCAATACACTTAGATGTCACATAAATACTGATCATACTCCAGAGAGCACGCTCAATATCCTGAAACACAAATCCAGAAGCAACGATGATAAAAACATCAAAAGCCAGAATCACCTGCCCTGGTTTATACTGACTACGGGCTGCAACCAGCCGGGCAAGAATTGTGGTGCCGCCAGCCGAGGCATTGCCACGCAAAATCAAACCAACTCCAACCCCTACAGCGATACCACCATACAGAGTTGCCAACAAAGTATTATGACTGAGCGCCGGAAAGTGTAAAATTTCAGAAAATAGGTCAATAAGTAGGGAAGTCAGAAGGATTGCGGAAACAGAACGAAAGGCAAATGCTTTTCCGAGTATTTTACCACTCACCAGCAATAACGGCAGATTGATCAGCAACATCAAACTACCGATCGGCAAGTTAATCAGATAATTCAACAGAATCGCCATCCCCGGCGTTCCACCTGTGGCAATTCTGTTGGGCGCCAGAAACAACACAACCCCCAAGGCGAGTGTTGCAGCGCCTGAAGAAATATAAAGGATGTTGTGCGTTTCAGTACGTAGATTCATTTTGAGTTCTACAATGCAAAAAACTAGCTATTTGAGACCTTCGATTACAGCAGAAACCTCGTCGCGGATATTCTTCGCCGCAGGACTTTTCTCCAAACGCAAAAACTGCTGGAAATGATCTATTGCCTCTTGAGTACGATCCTGATCCAGACAGATGTAGCCAAGAGTCAGATAGCCTGGAGCCAATCCAGCATCTAATTCCAGGCCTCGCTGACAATATTCTTCGGCATGATCCAGATCGTTGGAATCATAATATAGTTCAGCCAGGCTCAAGTAGGGCTGAGGGTCTGATGAATCAAGTTTTATCGCTTGTTGAAAGGATTTCATTGCCTCCCCTGCTCTGTTTGTTGCAATACAGATATCCCCCAGAGCATTATGCGCAAATGCCGACTCTGCATCCCTTTTAAGCGCCTGACGGCATGTTTTCTCAGCACACTCTAGATCGTGGTTATTCATCTGAGCTACCGCCATACTGATCCAGGCATCCACTTCTTCTGCGTCCAGATCAATGATCTGCTGGTAGGTCGCGATTGCTTTACCATTATTTCCCTCTTCAAGGTAGAGATCACCCAGAGAAAATAACAGATCAATATCACCAGCTTCAAACCTCAAACCAGCAGCGAGGCTTTTATGTGCCTTTGCAAAGGAACCGTTTTCAATTTGCGCAGTTGCGAGCAGCAACCAAGCTTCGGCAGACCCCTCCATCTCAGTAACCTGCTGGAAGTATCGAGCTGCTGCTTGAGCTTCCCCTTCATCAAGGGCACGTAAGCCCTTCTCCATCAAATCATCAACTGTCATTTTTTCTCCATAGCACCCATCAGAACGTTCCAGTGGGGCTGATGAGGTTCAACATAACGTTCTATTACAATGAAGTGCGACGGACCACTTCAACCAGATAACCATCAGGATCGGTTATAAAGTAAAAACGTGGTTTCCCAGCAACCAAGCCCTTTAAGGGAGTGACTGCAAGAGCCATCTCCGTGTGCCTTTTGTGTGACGCTTCCAGATCCGCCGTAGCAACCGCAAGGTGCGAATACCCATTACCTATAACATAGGGCTCCTTCTGATCATAATTGTAGGTCAATTCCAGTTCAAACGGCAGTCCGACAGAGGTCATGTAGCTGAGAGTAAAGCGGCCCTCCGGATAATCTTTTTTTCGTGATACTGCAAAGCCAAAAGCTTCTCGATAAAATTTTTCCGAGGCCTCTAGATCCATAACCCGATAACAGATGTGAATCATTGGATATTCCATAAGTTTCTCCTTGTTTGTAAATTGACAACCGCCAATCAGCTCTTTATAGTCGTGGTTATGAGAGCAATATTTTTATCCGATGCCCACCTGCGTCATCCGCAGGATAATAATTATCAGCTTTTACTCGACTTTCTCAACCAGCAAAAAGATCTTGATGCCCTTTTTCTGCTCGGTGACATTTTTGAGTTCTGGCTCGGCTATAAACACCTGGTATTTACAGTTTACATTCCCTTGTTGGAGAAATTACATCAACTGTCAAAAAGCGGTACAAAACTTTATTTCGTTGAAGGAAATCATGATTTCAACCTTGGCCCCTATTTTACTGAAACACTCAATTGTACCGTAATTCCTGATCAACAGTTGATAAACTGGGATGGTCAAAAAATCATGCTCAGTCATGGTGACCTGCTTAACCCGGATCGTAATTATCAACGTCTGCGTTCACTCTGGCGCAGTTGGCCGATTAAGTTCCTCTCGAAGGTTATTCACCCTGACATAGTCTGGTCGTTCGCTATCTGGCTAAGCAATAAAAGTTCGAAAAACAAGCCGGAAAATCATCATTACGATCCCACTCAATACTTAATACCATTTTCAGAAATCAGTCACAGTAATATTGTGATTTGTGGGCATTTTCATCATCCGCTCGATATAGAACATCGCGGTGTAAAAATTATTGCGCTAGGCGATTGGATCGAGCAATTTTCTTATGCAGAGATGGTGAATGGTGAAATCAAGTTGATGAGCTACTCTTCCTGAGTCTTTTTATTCCTTTACGGTCCGCTCTCAATCGGCTCCTGACAGCGGTCAACCAAGTCTTTCAACGTTGTCCCATCCAAACCCTCATTGAGCATAACTTCCACACTCTGACAGGTTTCAAAAGCGATCAATGTTTGTGGATGTGGACGCAGATATAATGCCTCTTCACCAAAATCGCCCATTTTTTTCAGTATTTCAGCCACACTCAGATTTTCTGCGGAACGTCCAAGCTGGTATTGACAGCGACCGGAAAGAGAGCAGAGTTCTGATACAAATCCTATTTTTATTAAAAGATTAAGAATACTGCGGCAAAGCCGGGGAGGAATAAACAAAAACTTAGCCAACTGCTCGTTACTTAATGCTGGTTCCCCTTTAGCAAAGCGATCTGCAAGGGTGACCAGCAGTGCCAACGCAACCTGCCTAAAGTTGTTACGACTGACCTCAGACCCACGCAGATCTCGCCCGCTCGTACGTAGATTCTGTTTAGCATAACAAACACCAAGACCAAACAACACGATGACCCAGGATAGATAAAGCCAGACCATAAATATCGGCAGTGCTGCCATAGTTCCATAGATAGCATTATAGCGCCCGACACCAACCTGAAAATGGACGTAGCCAACCTGAGCAATCTGCCACAATGTGCCACCAACCACCCCACCTATGAATGCAGCGCGCCATTCAACTTTAATATTTGACATAAAAATATAAAGCCCGGTGAAGGCTAACCACATGAATATAAATGGCGCTATTTTAAAAAGAAGTAAAACAAGATTACCGACCATCTGCATCTCAATCAACTTTTGCATTAGCCTGTTACTAGCTAGCGTAGAAGTCATGGAGATGGCACTGATGATAAGTACCGGCCCCGCCAGGATAACTGACAAATAATCAGCAAACCGACGCAATAGTGGACGAATATTTTTCACGCCCCATATATAATTGAACGATATTTCAACATTGGTCAATAAAGAGACAACTGCAACAATCAGAAAAATCAACCCGACAGTTCCGAGTTGCGTAACCTGAGTGTTATTGATATAGCCAAGAATAACATCAGCGACCTGCCCATCACCAACATTCAACTTTTCGATGATCAAAGGCTGAAGTAAATTCTGCACCCCAAATGCCTTCAACAGTGCAAACGTCAAAGCCAACAGCGGTACCAGTGACAACATCGTATAATAAGTTAATGCTGAAGCACGTAGCAAACACTGATTAACACCAAAATCCCTTAGCACCAAAGCTACAGTTTGTATTTGACGTAACAGGATCCGTTGCAACAGCGATAATTCGGTCGGGTTCTGTTCCCATAGAAGAAATTTTATTCTTTCACGCCATTTCAATTGTGATGCCTTGAACGTCACCATACCTTCAACCTTTGATCTGAATCGGTCTATTATAACTCAATATTTTCAACCGGAAGGCCTAGAGTCTTAATATCATCAGCATATAAATGACTGTTCCCAACCAGCACAATCTGTAATTTATCCGAATGCAAGTACTGACGCGCAACCCGCTGGACATCTGCCACAGTCACCGCATCTATTTTCTGCCGGTAGTTTTCCAGATAATCGGCAGGATAACTATAAAAATCAAGACGAACCTTACGACTGACAACCGAATGGCTGTCGGAAAAAGCAAAAACAAATGAGTTGATCAGGCTTTTTTTAGCCAGATCAAGCTCAGCAGCCGATACGGGCTCATCACACATTTGCTGGATTAAATGCTGCATCAGAGAAACAACTTCAACAGTTGAAGCACATTTTGTTTCGCTGCCGGCAATAAACATTTCCTCTAGCTGTCGGCCAACCTTAAAATAGGAATAAACTGAGTATGCCAGTCCACGATTAGAACGTACTTCCCGCATCATTCGCGAGTTAAAACCGCCACCACCTAAAATATAATTTGCGACCTGCAATGCTGACACATCAGGGTTATCTTTATTGACCCCTGGATGACCCATCAAAATCGTTGTTTGCGGGATATCTTTATCGGCTAAGAGAATCCTTCCAGCAGGCGCCAGTGGCAGTGATGACAACTCACGAACCATATTTTCAGATGAGTGCCAATCTCCGAGTTTTTGTTCGAGCAGCGTGACAAGTTGCTTCAGTTGAATATCACCTGAAGCGGCCAACCAAAAGTTTTGTGGCTGAAAATAACGCCGATGTAATTTCACTAGATCATCCCGGGTGAACCCAGAAACCATTTCTGCAGTCGGATATGCTCCAAACGGATGTCCAGGATAGATAGCAGCAGACAGAAGACGGCCGGCGATTGAACCTGGGTCATCATTTTTGCGATGAATGTTCTCCAACATTTCTGCGCGCACCAGCTCCATCCGTTCAGTGTCAAAACGAGGTCGCCGCAGTAAATCTGCTAAAATAACTATTCCGCGCTCTAAATCTTCCTGGTTTAAGGAAAGATTAATTTCATAACCGTATGAAGAGCTGGAAACCGTCAAGATTGCAGCCATTGCCTCCAACTCAATTTCAAGTTGTGTCGGAGTCAAATTCTCCGTACCTCCGGTTGACAAAGACTGGGAAAAAAACTGTGACAAACCGGTTTTATCTAATGGATCATAAATACTACCACCCTCAACCAGCAGAGTTAATTCAATCAGCGGCAACTCATTATCTTCTTTCAGATAGAGTCTCATCCCATTGTCCAACTGCTGTTGAGCAATCTCAGGGAAACTGAATTCTAACGGTGGAAAACTCAAATCGTCTGGACGATCCGGCTGGCTAAGAAGATTAGGTCCGCATCCAAACAGGAGAGTAACAACTATTAAATATAAAAAATAACGCATTATCCCTGCTCCCCGCGGAGCAAGGTCACGACCGTCCGGTTGTCAGCATGTAAATAGCGTTTCGCAACAGCCATGACATCTTCCGCAGTGACCAAATTGAGATGTTGTTCGTAATCAACCAGATAACGCCAATCGCCGAGCGTCTGGTAGGAGGATAACATCCTTGCCAGGCCACTGTTTCCCCTTAAACCACGCAAAATTGATGTCATAATCTGCTTCCGGGCAATATCAAGGTCAGCAAGACTAAGCGGTTCCGCTTTTAAACGCTCTAATTCAGCATAAACGGCATCTTCCACATCGGTACAAGAACAGCTGTAACGTGGCGTCAAACTGAGAACCATCAGATTGCTGTAACGCGAACCCGGAGCACCAAAGACACCCACATCTGTCACCAACTGTTTTTCAACAACCAGAGATTTATAGAGTCGTGAAGTTCTTCCTTCACTTAAAACCTGCATAAGAATATCAAAAATATAATCGTCTCGGTTTGGCATGGTCGGCTTATGGAATGCGATCATCAGCTGCTGCTCAGCGGCAAAATTGATATAAGCACGCCGCTCCCCTTGCTGTTCAGGCTCTTTATCGACAACGGTCGGAACCGGAACCCCCGACTTCAATTTTCCAAAATAACGATCAACCATTTTTAACGTGGCCTGGCTCTCAAAGTCACCAACCAGAGTAATGACCATATTCACGGGAGTATAATATTTGTCAAAAAATTCACGAATCCGATCTGGATCCAGATTTTCTATGTCTGAGTTCCAACCGATGACTGGGGACCGATAGGGGTGAACCTTGTACGCAGTCGCCAACAGCGTTTCATACATCAAACCACCGGGACTGCTCTCATAGGAACGTTTCCTTTCTTCATGGACCACGTCACGCTCGGTGTAAAATTCACGGAAAACCGCATTCTGCAGCCGATCGGACTCAATCGACGCCCAAAGTTCCAGCTTATTGGCTGGCAAATTAATCAGATAAGTGGTTGAATCTTTACCGGTATAAGCATTATATCCAACCCCACCATGTTCCGCATAAATTTTAGAAAACTCATCCTTAATCACCAATTTCCGATGCTCTTTCTGCAAAACAGTAAGCTGATCACGAAATTGCTGCAATTGTTGTGGGTCAGCATCCGAACGATTTTTTATGGAATCTATCTGCTGACCGACAGTTTTAATTTTCTGCAGCAGTTTTTCCTCAGCCACATAATCTTTCGTTCCAAGGGTTTTAGTTCCCTTAAACAACATGTGCTCCAATAGGTGAGCAACGCCACGCTCTTGGCTGGTTTCGTTTGCTCCACCCACCCGGAAACTGATATAAGCTGCAACAGTGGGGGAATCATGTCGCTCTACCAGAAGCACCGTCGTGCCATTCTCAAGGCGATGTTCCTGCACCTTATCGACAAGTGTCTGGGCAAAGACCAGTCCTGGAATAATTAAGGAAACAATGAATGAAATTGTAATAAAGATACGACACATAAGGATTCCTCTAAAAAAATGATTAATTCTACATATACGGTTATAGTAACTTATTAACTGGAAGTGAATCTACCCGGAGTAGGAATAAAACTCATCTATTTTTGAAAGGTTATTTGATATGAAACGTATTGCTGTTTTAACTAGTGGTGGAGACTGCTCTGGAATGAATGCAACGCTTCGTGCTGTTGTCCGTTCCGGATTAGCATCTGGCCTGGAAGTTGTTGGCATCCAGAAAGGCTTTCAAGGTTTGATTGATCGGCTGTATGAAAACATGAGTACCAGATCAGTGAGCAATATCCTGCAACGCGGCGGAACTGTCTTGCAGAGTGCACGATGTAAGGAGATGCGTACCGAATCTGGGTTACGCCTAGCCAGTGAAAATCTAAAAGGGATGGGCGTGGAAGGTTTAATCGTTATTGGCGGAGACGGCTCGATTAAAGGAGGATATGCAATCCACCAACAAGGCATCCCGGTCATTGGGATTCCCGCATCTATTGATAATGACATCTCCTTTACCGATGTATCACTTGGTGTTGACACCGCATTGAATAATATCGTCCGTGCCGTGGACAACCTAAAAGACACCGCCTCCTCCCATGATCGTGCCTTTGTGGTTGAAATTATGGGGAGAAATTGTGGCTACCTGACTGTCGTCGCAACCATTGCTGCTGGTGCCGAATATAGCTTAATCCCAGAAGAACCCTACGATCTTGATGATATTTGCAGTGATCTGCGCAGGCGCTTTCAAGAAGGTCGCAGTAACTCGATTATTATGGTTGCGGAAGGAGCTGGCAAGGCAGAAAATATTGCAAATCAGATTAAGGATCGGATCGGCTTTGAGACAAGAGTCATTGTTCTCGGTCATTATCAGCGAGGGGGCTCACCCACGGTCTATGACCGCCTGCTCGGAGCACGATTCGGCCAGGCGGCAGTAGAAAACCTGATCAAGGGCAATGGTGGAATGATGGTCGGGTTGAAAGGAGCTGATATTATTCTGACCGATCTGGCGACCGTCACATCATCAGGAATTCGTCCGATCAATCCGATGTTGCTAAAGCTGGCTAATCAGTTATTGGCTTAACCAAAACAGAGGAGACAAACCTATTGAGTAGCGCGGTCGAATTCATCCAGTCTGGCAGTTGCTTCACGACGACCGATTTCAATTAACTCTTTGGCTCGTTCAAATTCATAAATGGTACAAACATCTTTTGGTATTTCAATCAATATATCGGGCTTGTAGGAAGCAAGTTTAAAATTAGCGATTGTTGATTGCATAACATCAAGGCTCTTTGAAATAATATCAAAAAAACCAGCGTCATCTTCTTTTTTACCATTATCTTTACGCTGCAAACTGTCAATAAAATCTATAACTTTCTGATGATATCGGTTGCGCTTATCAGGAAGTTTAACGACCTTCGGCAAATCTGCTGGAATGATCTTCGCATTACCACTTAAGCTGACAGCAATCGTCATATCTGTCAGATCACGCATCGTTGGCGCAATTGGAACGGGATTCAACAAGCCGCCATCAACCAGAGTTTTCCCTTTGTAGGAAATAGCGGAAAAGACCGTTGGAAAAGCAATCGATGCCCGGATAGCGTCGCATAGAGGTCCATTGGAAAGCCAGACCTCCCTGCTTTCCTCAATATCTGTCGCAACGGCGGTAAAAGAGATCGGAAGGTCTTCAATATTCTGCTCACCGATGAGTTCCCGCAGCGTATTGATAATCCGCTCCCCTTTGAAAATAGCCGATCCACTGAAAGAGACATCGAGTAAGCGCAACACATCGAAACGATCTAGAGCACAAACCCACTCGGTGTAAATATCCAACTTTCCAGCTGCGTAAATTCCGCCAATCAAAGCCCCCATGGACGAACCAGAGATCGAATGGATAGCATAACCCCGCTCTTCCAGTACCTGAATAACGCCGATATGTGCCAAACCTCTGGCGCCACCGCTACCGAGGACTAAGGAAATCGTTTTCCCTTCTATCCTCATCAATTCGCTCATCGTTTGCTACCAAACTGTTGGATAAAAGCTTCTTCTTGGTGTGTGTTGCCGATCAGAACCAATTTCATTCCGGTCTCTAACCTAGTATCTGGCGGTGGAGAAGGGAGCGGGTTCGATCCGATCATTTCAAGGGCAACAACCGAGCAACCAGTCAGTGGTCTAATCCGCGATTCCTCAATAGTTTTTCCGACCAAGTTTTCAGGCAGAGGTCGACGGAAAATCGTCAGCCCTTCGGTAAGAAAAATTGACTCTTTCGATTCCAGGATATTGGTCAGAATATTCGCACCAACCGAGGCATTAGAAACAACAAAATCGGCTCCAGCCGCATAAAGTTGCGCAACATTCTCTTCCGTGTTCGCTCGAGCAACGATCCTGATATGCGGGTTAGAATGACGACTACTTAAGGTCAAGAAGACATTGGTACTATCATCATTAGTTGTTACAATCAAACCCTTAGCCCGTTCAATTCCCGATTTACGTAACAACTGACAATTGGTGGCATCACCGATAACCGAGATGTGTTTGTCGCAATTTTGGTTCTCGGTATGATCGATTAATAGATAAGGAACGGGGATATGATCCAGAAAGTTCGCTGCTGCGCAGCCGATTTTCCCATGGCCTAAGATAAAGATCAGATCATCTTCTGCCTGCTCACCGGTCAACTGCTCCAACAGCGCTAACTGCTCACGGGTTCCCGCCAGAACCACCAGAGATAACGGAGACAGAACTGTATCTTTCGACGGCACAGTAAACACTCCGCGCTCCAAGACACCAATCACTGCCAGTCCGGTCTTTTGACGAATTTCAGCCTGCTCCAGGGTCTGCCCCGCAAAAGGAGTGCAATTAACCGGGATTTCAGCAATTTTCAACCGACCAAAAGAATCAATAATATGAGCTAAAGCCCCTTGTGTCGTCGAACGTATTCCAAGATAACGGCCAATGATCCGCGTCAGGGGCACTACCTTATTAGCCCCAGCTAAGTGCATAAGTTCAAGGTGCTCTGGATCGCTAACAATTGCTGCTATCGGGGTTTTACAGATAGCTCGGATCGTCAAGCACAGATTAACGTTCTGGGTATCACTGAGATTGACAAAGATATAGCGCGCAGAAGCAACCCGAATCCCGGAGAGTAGCTTTTTATCGGTTACCGAGCCACAAACCACGCGAATTCCCTCTTCCTCCTCCAGACGCAATGATTCCTGATAATCTTCAGTTATGATAACAAATGGGATTGAGAGGCTTTCAAGATTATGGATCAACGCACGAGCGGTAGGATTAATACCGAAAATCAAGACATGACCGGAGGTATCAGCTGGCAAAGTGAAGCTGGGACGATAGCGCAACCGTTGTTCAATCCAGGGAGCCAGGAACAGGCTGATCAAACCGAACGGCAGAATGATAAGTAGAAACACTACCCCGGAAATCGTCACCACAGCAGCAAATATATAACCAAGATCGGTATGGAAAGTAATATCACCGAAACCGAGCGTAGTCATAACGGTGATCGCCCAGTAGACCCCGGCGATAAAGGAATACTCCCGCCCTTCGAGATTGATCATCAAGTAGCGAAACAGGGTTGCGTAGACCAGAACCAACAAAATCAGAAAAAAACTGTAGTACCACAGTATTTTAAGATTCTGCTTGGCTCGGCCGCGTAAAAAATAGGCAAGTTCTGCGGAAATTGTTTTCATCGGTTCCTGCGAGACAGATATTAAGAAAAAAATTCAGTTAATAATTGCAACATGCTATCGGCAATGTCGCTCATTTACCAGTCAAAACGAACAAAGCTTCTTAAGGACTATAAAGCTTATATTTTTTTCAACAACAAGCATGATAAATGGTTGCGAGGACATTCGGCCACAGCTATAGTGCCATTTCATCAGGACTAAAGGAGCTAAAAAAATGATTACTGCAATCAGCCCGATTGATGGCCGCTATGCCGCCAAAGTCAGTGAATTAAGCGAATGTTTTTCTGAATATGCCCTGCTCAAGAATCGGGTCAAGGTAGAAATCGTCTGGCTAATTGCCCTCTGTAAAGAACCGGCAATCCCTGAATGTCGTGCGTTGACCGGGAACGAAGAACAGATATTACGACAAATTGTCTTAGATTTCACCTCTATTGAAGCTGAAAAAATTAAAAAAATTGAGGCGGTGACAAACCATGATGTCAAAGCAGTTGAATACTATCTGAAAGAACAGATTGCGGGCACGACCCTGGAAGACATTTCTGAATTTATCCATTTTGCTTGTACTTCTGAAGACATCAACAACCTGTCACACGCATTGATGCTGAAAGATGGATTGACGCTACTGATTCCGCAACAGCAGGAAATTATTAGCGGGCTCCTCAACCTCGCCAGAGAATTCAAAGATGTTCCGATGCTCGCCCGCACCCATGGGCAAACCGCTTCCCCGACCACTATCGGTAAGGAACTGGCCATTTTTGCCCAACGTCTGCAGAAACAGAGTGATAAAATTGTCGCTATTGAGCTACTCGGAAAACTAAACGGAGCCGTCGGACATTTCAATGCCCACCTTTCTGCATACCCGGAAATCGACTGGATCGGAGTCACAAAAAAAGTGATCGAAGCAGAACTAGGGTTAAAACAAAACCTCTACACCACCCAAATTGAACCTCACGATTACATGTCAGAGTTGTTTGATACCATGGCTCGCTGGAACACTATCCTGCTCGACTTCAACCGCGACATCTGGACCTATATCTCGATGGGCTATTTCGGCCAGAAAACCATTAAAGGCGAAGTTGGCTCGTCAACCATGCCACACAAAGTTAATCCAATTGACTTTGAAAACTCCGAGGGCAACTGCGGCCTGGCCAACGCCATCTTCCACCACTTAGCCACCAAACTGCCGATTTCGCGCTTACAACGTGACCTGACTGACTCTACCGTGCTGCGCAACATGGGTGTCGGTTTTGGTTACAGTATGATTGCTTACAAATCAACACTGAAAGGCTTGAGCAAGCTGAAATTGAATGAGCTGAACCTGCAGGAAGATCTCAATAATGCCTGGGAAGTGATGGCAGAACCGATTCAAACAGTGATGCGTAAAGCGGGAATCGAAAAACCCTATGAAAAGCTGAAAGAGTTGACTCGCGGACAAAAGATCAACCAAGAGACTATTCGGGACTTTGTTGAAGGGTTGGACCTGAAGCCAGCGGACAAACAGCGGCTGCTTGAAATGACACCAGCCAGCTATATTGGTATGGCTAACAAGATTGTTGATTTGTTGGATTAAACTTCTCATAACTTGTTGCGGGGAATTTTTCGCTAAAGCCTTCAACGCTTATCGAGCCAAGCTAAACGAGCTGAACCTAGTCTGATTAAACTATTCAGAAGCTTGACCCCGGCTGCTTCAGAAACTCGATTTCTTCAGTGCTGGATGTGCGCCCGAGAATCTCATTTCGGTGGGGATAGCGTCCGAAACGGTCAATTATGGCTTTATGTTTCAGCTCAAATTGATAGCTGTGCGGTGGAGCCAGCTCACGAAAAAGGCCCTCCGCTACCACGTGGATCAACCTAGATTCACTGTGCATGAATGGCATTAAGAGGAACCCGCACTCTGGAGCCGAGAGCGACTCTTGGATCCCGGCGCCAACGGCTTCTTGGGCCAAGACTAAGGCCATAGGATCTTGTGCAAATGCTGCCGGAGTATTGCGGAAAACATTTCGTAAAAACTGGTCTAGCACAATGATTTCTGCGAGCCGACCCCTTGGCTCCTTACGCCAGGGGAACAGCTCTCCTTGCACTGCCTGAGTAATAACATGGAGAAAACGCACCTTGATCTGGCGGTCAAAGTCCGGATCAGCAACCCACCACATCTTTGGTTCAATTTCTTCAAACCAGAATGAAAGGACTTCGTTGTGCATACTGTCTTCTGCAGGCTCTGACTTTAGGGGACTAACTTTCCAGTTCAGCCGCGTCGATAATCGGCGCCGACTGCAACGACTTGTTGAATTGTATTTACGCTACTCGTCAATGAAACGAGCTTTGAAATTGGGGCTTGGTAACATGCAAGTCTCATAACGCCCGAACCAACGATACCGATGACGTGCGATCAGGTCATACGCCCAGTCTCTGACTGGGCGCGGAATAATTTTGACTGCGCCGATTATTTTCCAGGGCCAACGCAATAATTTAGACACTTGTATCGCTGCGTCTGACTTCACATATAACTTGCCTGCAGATAGGAACACGAATGTCTTCGCGTCTTCTGGATCAATCCCGTGCTGCCGCATCAGCCTTGTTCCGGCAAGTGACTGGATAGCGGCAAAACGAATTGATTGATCGGCTTCATGGTTCAAGATGAACCGTACAGAATGTGCGCATAAATTGCATATACCATCAAATATTACAATGCCGTTCATTTATTTGCACCTGACAGGCTATTATACAGACCTCGATACCTTACTTATCAATTAATCTTAGACAACAAATATATTGTTGATGTAGGCTTCAGCAAACCCGAGTATATTACTTTTCTTGATATCCGCAAAAAATTCTGGCTGCTTCTTATAAAACTGGAGAAATGAGCATGCAGATCACCGTCAGCCTCCACGGGATATTTCGCACTAATCGCTTCAAAAAAGAGTTGCGTGAATATCCGGATGGCAGCAATGCCCAGAAGGTAATTGACGACCTGCAGATTCCCATTCAACTGCTGGGAATTGTTCTGATTAACGGTATCCATGCCAGAGCTGAAGACCTTCTGCAGAGTGGTGACACACTGATGTTACTCCCCCTACTTGAAGGGGGATAAAACTACGCTGCAAGCAAAGGAACTGCCAAACATTTCCAACACAGAATTTATAGATAATTACTCGGGCTTGCGACCACCAATCTGGTCAGCCAGTGTTCCAACGGCAATGGCAAAACGGTGGGCTTTATTCCACTTCATCAGAACGCGATAGTTTGCATAAACTAGAAACGCCCTCCCTTCTGGACCATCTGGTTGGATCAAAGAAGCCGTGATCTGGATTTTGGGTAAATCCTTATTGCCGATTGTCCGCACCCCGAGTTTCTGCCATTCGGATAAAAAATGCTGCTGTTCTAAACCAAAGTAATCCGCAGTGAGATGTTTCGGCAAATTGACCTCACGCCCCCAGGTGTATTTTTTATCCCAGCCCGATTTGACAAGATAATTAGCGGCGGAAGACAGATAATCTTCACGAGTGCTCCACAGATCGATACGTTCATCGCCGTTGCCATCAACTGCAAAGTTTGAAAAAGTTGATGGCATAAATTGTACCTGCCCCATAGCTCCAGCCCAGGATCCTTGCAGCTGATCATATTTTATATGACCCTGATCAAGAATTTTAAGCGCAGTCAACAGCTCGGAACGGAAATACTGACTACGTCGACCATCATAAGCAAGGGTGACCAACGCATCAATGACTGGAACTTTCCCGGTATGCAGACCAAAGCTGGTTTCAATCCCCCACAGAGCCATTAAGAACCTTGGCTGAACCTGATATTTCTTTGCAACTTGGGCTAATATGTCCGAATTTTCAGATAATAACCGCTGACCTTCTTGGATCCGTTTTGAAGTCACTGCCCCGGCAAGATATTCATCGAGAGTTTTTGTGAATTCAGGTTGAGCCCGATCCAATTTGATAATCCAGTCGAGGGGTTTGACATCAGACAGAGCAGTTTTCAATGTTTCGGCTTTAATCCCAGAGTGCTGAGCCTCCTCCCTGAATTTTTCCAACCACAGAGAATAGTCACCATTGTCACCAGCATAAACGGCCTGACCAAGAGTCAGCAAAAGAAACAATCCAGAGAAATAAAAGGCAATAAAATATTTTTTCACGTTGTATCCATTAACTTCAGATGACAATTACATCCATTAATCATCAAGAATCAAACTGTAACTTCCTATCAGACAAAATACTAGAAAGTCAGTCACTGCTTAACTGATATTTTTCCAGTTTATAGCGGAGGGTTCCACGCGGCACATTCAATATTCGAGCAGTTTTAGCTACATTTCCGCCGGTAATCCGGAAAGCTTTTTCAACTAACTCTTTTTCGACTTGCCCAACAACATCATCAAGTACAATTCCTTCTGGTGGAATTTCATATTTAAATGGCATTTCGCTCTGTGGCGATTCACCCCAGATTTCACGCGGTAGGTGCGCTGGCAAAATCATCTCAACATTGTACATAATACAGATTCGTTCAACCACGTTGCGCAGTTCTCTAACATTTCCAGGCCAATGATAACGCATGACCAGATCAAGGGCATCACGACTGAAGCCACGCATTGACTTATTGAATTCTTTACTGAACCGTTGCAAAAAATACTCGAGTAATAGCGATATATCTTCCCGCCGCTCGCGTAGGGGTGGAATATGAATGGGGAAAACATTGAGGCGATAGTAGAGATCCTCACGAAACTCCTTGCGCTCAAGTGCACCCTTTAATTCGGCATTGGTTGCAGCAATAATACGCACATTGATATCTATATTGCGACTACCTCCAAGCCGGCGAATTTTACGATCCTCAAGCACCCGTAGCAGTTTCACCTGGAGACCTATATCCATCTCTCCGATCTCATCCAGAAAAATAGAACCGCCGTCAGCCTCTTCGAACAACCCTATTTTACGGTTTTTTGCATCGGTAAATGCGCCCCGTTCATGCCCAAACAGTTCTGTCTCAAGGAGATTAAATGGCAATGATCCACAATTGATTTCTATAAAAGGCTGCTCACTGCGCGGTGATAAATTATGAATTGCCTGAGCAACTAACTCCTTTCCAGTTCCACTCTCTCCAGTGATCAGTACCGTAGCCGTTTCGTGTTTAGCCACTTCGCGGATTTGCTGAAAAATATGCAATAACGGCGGACTGTTTCCTACCATATTGATACCAGCAGCATCACGGGACAAACGCTTGACTTTACGGCGCAGATTTTGAGTTTCCAATGCCAGCTTAACAATCAAACGAATCGCATCAGCTTTGAACGGTTTTTTAATGTAATCATAGGCGCCTATTTTCAACGCATCAACTGCACTCTCAACTGTTCCGTAGCCGGTAATAATAATCACCAAAATTTCAGGATCAACCTCACGCATCGCTCGTAATACATCCAGGCCACTGCTACTGCCTAGATTGAGATCAAGCAACACCAAGCTAATCTCTTCTTCAGAGACAATACGAATAGCCTCATCTGAAAATTCGGTGGAAATAGGCCGGTAACCATCTTCAGCAATAATACGTTCCAGATTTTCCCGGATAAAAGCTTCATCATCAACAATAAGGATTTTTTCCATAGCACTTACTCCTGGTTTAGATATCTGAACCAGCTAAAAAATCGTTTCAGCCAATCGGGTTTATCGGCAGCGAAACCAACACAGTTGTACCGACACCCAATTTACTTTCTATTTGGATTTCACCACCACGATCAGAGATAATATTATAACTTATCGCCAGTCCCAGCCCTGTCCCCTGCCCTTTACTGGTAAAGAACGGCTCAAAAATTAATGGCAGCTGCTCTGGGGAGATACCAACTCCGGTATCAGTAACACGAATCAATATTTCATCATTACGGGTTTCCACCGCAATTTTCAACTCTCCACCATCCGGCATGGCATCTAGAGCATTGTTCAGTAAATTCAACAAGACCTGCTTTACCCGATCTGCATCCATCATGAGTTCCGGGAGGTTGTCAGCTACCTGTAAAATCAGCTTAACACTTTGCCGTTGACACTGTTTACGAGTTAAAAACACGGAATCCTGGACTACTTTTTCAATATGGCCATAAAAAAGCTTAGGGGTTGGCAGCGATGAAAAATGTAACATCTCATTCACCAGCGACTCCAATCGTTCAATTTCACCCAATGCGCGACGAATCAGCTGTTGATCATTTTCCTGACCCAGTAAACGGTCGTGGAGTTCATCCAGAAGCAGGCTGACTCCGGTCAGAGGATTGCGAACTTCATGAGCTATACCGGCTGACATTCTGCCCAAAGAAGCCAAACGATCCATCCGTGCCATCTGCTGACGCAAATTGACACGTTCAGTCAGATCTTCAATAGTCAGTAGCCAACCTTCCTGCTGGCGAAAACTCAACGGAAACATTGCCATCCGGTAGGTCAGGGTTCTGCCCTTTCTTTCCAGCGATATATACTTCCGGAAAGATCTGCTTTCGCCTGCCTTACCTGTCAAAAACCACTGACCAAGAACTTCATGCAATTCAGGCCACTCAACCAACAATTTTTTCCAACTGCAATCATTTCCAGGACGATCAATCTCCAATATCTGACAGGCAGATCCATTGGCGGAAGTGACCTTGCTGTCCGTATCAAAAGTGAGCAGACCGGTTTCTATATTTTCAAAAACCGTATTCTTAAAATTTCTCTCGCGGATAATTTCTTTACGCGATTGCCGTAGTGCTTGTAACGTCTGTAGTAATCGCCGCCGCCGACTGTTCAGTTCATCAACCATCGTATTGAATGAATCAGCCAACACCCCGACTTCATCATTTGAGTTAACCTTAACTACGGGGGACAAATTGCCACGAATCAACCGCCGGGTACCTTCTGTTAACAAAAGAACCGGGTTGACAATGCTGTCAGATAGAATATAGGCGGTCGCAATCACAAACATGACAGTCAAAGAGATCACCAACCATGATTGCTTCAGATAATTATTAATTTCCCGGCGAATCAGAAGAGAAGTTGTGACTGCTGGCTGATGAAATTGATCAATTTCAGCTCCGATGGTAATACCGCCGAAGATATTATGATCCCGATATATTCCCTCTTCATAATAGATTGGGGCATAAGCCATGATTTTATTTGATCCGCCAACATTGACCGTTTCAACAACCCCGGATTCTCCACGTAAAATGGCTTCAGCAACGAGAGGGTAATTGGGGTGGATAAAGCTGGCAGAAAACAGATTAAAAGGAATCCGCCCAGACTGAATATCCTTTTCCGGCGTCTCAGAACTATAAGCAGGCACCAACTGCCCATCAGTGTCATAACCACGGATATCCCAATATTTGGGATGAGCAATCATCCAACCCTGATCATCAAACATAAAGGAATAATTGCCACTGGAATAGGAAGGAAAGACAACGTCCTTATCACCAATCGATGAAATATGCTGAGTATATTCCATCAAATGACGATGATCGAGGGATAAAACAACGACCCCTTGGAGATCGCCATTTTTTCTTATCGGGGTGGCAAAGCGGATCACTCCACGATAGACAGTACCCTGTACCGCTTCTAGTGGGTTTTTGGCTCCCTGCAGCTGGTCATCACGACTGACATACCAGCCGTGCAGTCGAGAAACCCAAGGCTTTCTTGTATCTAATTGTGCCGCCTGCTTAAAATAAGTTTCTGTCTTATAAGTCGTCTGGGCTGGGTCGGAAACGTCTCGATAATGGCTTGATGGTTGGCCAGCAACAATGCGGATCAATTCGCGGCCATTAGCACCAACATAGGCCAGTTCACTGTAAAGAAAAGCATCTTCCCGAACTTCAACAGGATTATCATTGGTGCCATGGCGATACCAAAGTTCACGTTGATGGCTGCGACTAAAATCAAGATAAGCTTCCTCAGACGTTGGCAATAAAGACAAATCGAGCAGGTCGCCTTCGATCTCTTGTAAGAAGGTAGACACCTGCGTTGCAACCATCTGCGCTCGATTTTCAAGGGCTTTGGCCGCTTGATTGTCCAGAGCCTCGGTTGTACGTTGTCGTAATAAATCCTCAACCAGCCGCAAACTGTGTTGGGAGGTGAACAACAAAATGCCCAGGGGAACCAAAGAGAGCAGCAGAAAAGCCCCAAGCACCTTTTTATGCAGACTGAGATTAAACATGGGTCAGATTATAGACGAAATTAAGGTGGGAGCATAGAAAGGATCAAGATAAGGCAAGACTTATGAGCAAAGAGACCAACGTTAACAAATGAGAAGATCACTTGTTACGAGAAACAACATAATCAGCAAGGGTGAAAAGGGCCTGTCGCGCGTCACAATCAGAGAAAAGAGCCAGTTGCAGTTTTGCCCGTTCGATTCTCTCAGCTGCCTTACGACGAGTATAATCGATACCCCCTTTTGTATCGATTAAAGCACAAATATAGTCCAGATCCTCTTTAATTAATTCTTCAGCTTCGATAATTCTAGAAATTTCCTCACGTTCCAATTGGTCGGACTTAGAATAGGCATGGATTAGCGGCAAGGTCATCTTCCCTTCGAAGAGATCATGCCCCCTCTCCTTTCCAAAATCCTCTTCATCAGCAATATAATCAAGAGCGTCATCCATCAGCTGAAAAGCAGTTCCTATTTCCAGACCAAATTCACGCAATGCCATTTCCTGCGTTTCATCAACGCCAGCAAGAACTCCAGCGACCTGACAGGCAGCAGCAATCAAAATAGCGGTTTTATCGCGTACAACTTGCAGATAACGAGGTTCATTTACCTCAAGATCACAAGTATTTATCAATTGCAAGATCTCGCCCTCAGCTAGCTGAGTGGTGGTATCAGAAAGAATCTGCAGAATTTTCAGACTTTCAGAGCCAACCATTACGGAAAAGGATTTGGCAAACAGAAAATCACCAACCAGCACAGAAGCCTGGTTGCCCCAAACCGAATTAGCCGAACGATTTCCCCGGCGTAGATTGGCACTATCGACGACATCATCGTGCAATAACGTAGCGGTATGGATAAATTCTACGACTCCGGCCAGTTCGATATGCTTGTCTCCCTGATAATTGCACAAGCGCGCACAGAGCAATAGTAGCATCGGTCGAATGCGTTTTCCGCCACTCGAAAGAACATAGTCCCCAACTTGGCTGACTAGCTGTACGTCTGAAGCCAAGTTCTTTTTAAACTGGCTTTCAACCGCCTGCATTTCATCTTTTAGCAGCGCAATAACTGTATCCATAATTTTAATTTTCCTTATAGGATGGCGTCAATCGACGCCATCAAATAATTGACGGGGATAATCTTAGAAATTGCCCCGAATATTGTCAAAACATTTTTATCAATCATCAGCGAACTCTCATTTACTCAAAAAGCGGGCGGGCAGGGACAAATTGTTTTTGTTCAGTACTCCAACGGTAAGCACCAGCCTCCCAAATAGTTTCAATCAAATCCCAATCCAGATGTAAAGACTTGGCTTCCTCTGTTAAATCAGATAATTCAAGAATTTCAACATCATCAATGACCTGATCCCCATTACTATCCGCCCAATGAAAAGGTTTAACCTGCATTGCTCCTACCGATTGCAGTATCGCGGCAAAACGTTGCCCCTCAGGGTTAGCGATTAATTCACCCACAAACTGCAAATCTGAGCCGGCATCAGTATCTTCAGGCACCTCGAGAATATAAAAAACCCGCGTTTCCAAAAGTGGTTGTCTGAAAATCCAACGTGCAACTCCTGCATCGGTATCAATATGTGAAACAACTGGCTCAGACTCAAGCAAATGCCATCCCGGTGGGAATGTTTCTTTCAGAATCATCCCCTTTAATGGTTTTTCTGAAGAAAGATCCGCTTGGATTAGAACTCTACTGCCCGGAGCGGCATAAGCTGGAAGTTGCCTTTTTGCCTGTAAAACTGGAACAGCCGGGGAATTAAACTGCTGAAACAGAAAAAATAGACCGATTAAAACAACACTGATAAAAAGTAGAAGATGAATCAACTTGTTACTGTTCGTCGTTTGTGACGGATGGGATTTGTCAGAAATCTCACCAGCATCATCTTTTTTTAAAATCTCAGAAAGATCCACCTCCAGCGCTTCTGCTAACTTCAGAGCATTATCCCGCATAATTGTCGGATAACGATTATTCTCCCAACGTGAAACAGTATCTGTAGTGACCGCAACGACTTTTGACACATAAAATTGCGTCAATCGCTTTTCTTCACGAATTCTACGAACAGAATTTCCATCTATCGCAACAGATGGAGGATTTAATGGTTCCATGCCGGTACCCATAAGAATTTGAATTGAGTTTCCGGAAGTCTAACAGAGAGCCTGCAATTCTGTAAACTACGGAATAGAAACAGCTGAACAGCTGAATTGGACACACTGACAACAGCGCTTAAAAGTCTAATATTATTAGGATACAACCAGACATCTTGCGATATTCCAATCGATGTCGAGTGAAATCAGCTAAAAAATGTGAAATTATCTATCACAGGAACCAATCATCCCGGACTAAGGAGGAATACGATGAAAAAGCTTCTAATTCTGTTAACTGCCACAATTTTAGTTTCATCCATAGCAACTGTTGTCGTTGCTGTATCAAATGGTCCCGCAGAAATCAAATTTACACCAAAAATGGGAACCGTTACCTTTGACCACACAGCACACCAGAGCTTGACCGACTGTTCAACCTGCCACCACACCGGAGAGTATGCGCAGTGTAAAAGTTGTCACGACATTGATCCAAAGGCTCCTAAAGCTAAAGATGCTTATCATAAACTATGCAAAGATTGTCACAAAGAAATGGCAAAAGGCCCAACAAAATGCAAGGAATGTCACATCAAATAGCTAGAACGTAAAATACCGGTTCCAATAAATGGCGAATTTCCATAAAGAAATTCGCCATTTATGTCTTTTAGACAGCATAACTGGAACTGGTTCTGGAAGAGATAAAACATTCAGATTAATTTGTTTTTCTAGTTGACATTAATTATAATTTACATATAATAAAACTCGAAGGTAAGAACTTCTCTCTCAATAACAACATTTGCCCCGTGTTCTCCCTCCTGACGCGGGGCTATTTTTGTCCCCACTCCTTGTTTTTCAAACACCTTTGAACACCTTCAGCAGATGAGGAACAAGTTGCTTTTTACGCGAAAGAACCCCTTTCAGTCGATAGAGGTTATCTGTCTCCTGTGGATAGCCGATAATAAACGGTAATTCTGTTGGTCCTGCTGTCAGTAACAAGCTATTTTCCATGACGATATCGGTCACGAGCAGCGCCGCTAGATCATAGCCTTTCTCTTCCCTAACTTTCTGCAATTCCGCCAACAGCTCATCCTGACGCTGGTGAAAAGTATGAAAATTAACCACCTCCACTTGTCCCAATCCAAGCAATCGGCCATCAACTCCATACTCTTTAAAATCGGTAAAAATCAATTTTCGCGCCGTTACACCACTTGCCATAGGACTGCCGGCAGCAAACAGCTGAGAACCAAACTCTTGGTGATCCAACCCTGAAAGATTCTCCAACCAAGGAACCAGTTGACGATCAATGTCTGTCGTCGTGGGAGATTTTAAAATTAGGGTATCCGAAAGCAAACCAGCCAGCAATAATCCTGCAATTTTCTTTTTTGGCTCAATACCAGCTTGCTGATAGAGAGTTGATACTAAAGAACAAGTACTTCCCAGGGGCTGATTTATAAACCTGATAGGCAGATCAGTGTGAAAGTTACCCAAACGATGATGATCAATAACCTCAATAATTTCAACTTTATCAGCGCCTGGAACCGCTTGGGATAGCTCATTATGATCCACCAGAACCAGCTTGACTGGTGAATTTTTTATCAAATGACTTTTCGTTGCAACCCCTTCGACCCGTCCATCCGCTGAGCAGACAATAGCTCCCGACTGCTTTCCGTGGGTCAATTTCACACGCAGATCTGCAAGTAAGTCATTCGGCTTGACCACCATGTAATCATCTTCCGCTAGGACTCCAACCGGAGTTGCCATCCGCGTCAGCCAGACGCAGGTTGCTGTATCATAGTGACTTACCAGAATTGACACGTTCTTCTCACGCGCAGTGATAAGCAGTGTTTCATCAACCGGAGAATCCCCTGAGATAATCAACAAACGGACTCCTGCTTCAACGGCAAGTCTCTGGATACCGGGACGGTCACCGGTAATCAAAATTGTTTTATCGGGAACAATTTCATCAACCCAACGGCTGAAACTGGCTTCGCGTCTGGCACCAACGTGGAGGTCAAGATCCTCAATCTGCTCAGGATTTGCTAGGTGCTGCGCAGTCGCACCGAGACAACTCTGGATGGAACGGAGTGAAGCGCGGATTCGACGCAGCTTTTCGGGTTCTGCTGGAACCAGAAAAAACTCCGTAGCTCGCTTTAACAGCAACAAACCCATAGCACGTCCATCATCATCAACCACAGGCAGCATCCGAATATGGTGCTCATGATAAAGCTCAATCGCTTTCGACATTGGTGCAGATTGGTGGATTGAAATCACCTTTTCAGTCACAACATCTTTGATCCGAGGATGAACGTCAGAGAGTAATTCAGGGACAGCAACACCCAGAAGATCTAGCACAAACTGCGTCTGAAGGTTGATGGTTCCAGCCCGAGCGGCTTTGACCCCTGGCAGACCCTGCAGACTGCGCAGATCAGCATAAGCAATAGCGCTGCAAATTGAATCGGAATCGGGGTTTCGATGTCCAACCACAAATACCTTATCTGGTTTAGGCACAGTGCTCTCCTCTTGCATTCATGGCAGCGTGCGAAGCTTGCTTCGCACATCCCCAAGCCAATAACATTTTTAATTATCCCCTTTTAGGGTCGCATTTTTCATCAATAGAGGCCAGAATATCACGCCCGTTAGTGCCAAAAACCGAAGGGTCAACAATATCCAGACACTGAACAGCAGCTGTCACAAAGAATTTTTGATCTTTTGATACTGAACCTGACTAGAAGAATAATCAAACATATTTCTGGTTATTCTTTCACTGCGCGACTTCCCTTTTCCGCTAAATTGACCTTTATACAAAGCAATCAACCCAGAAGAATGAGATATCATAAACTAAGGATTCACCTACTAAAGATTTGATCAGGTGATCTACCGGAAAAATTTGCTGAGAAAACGAAGACATCGACAATCCCAACAGCAATAAAAGTAGCAGCATTAATTTAGTTAATTGTCTTATCATGAAGATCACACATTTAAATTAAAAAACAACTTAACGATAATTATCTCACTGGAAACAATCATATCTTGACGAAAATGATTCTTGCCATTAATATTCATATATTCAAAATATACTAAGGAGTAAACATGACTGCAGCAATCGACAAACTACCTTTTGAGTCAGATCAGGACTATGATCGGGAGTCAGAAATTCTGAAAGTGCTTGGACACCCGATCCGCCTGAAGATAGTTGCCGGTCTGATGTCACAATCTTGCAATGTTAAAAAAATCTGGGAATGTCTCTCTCTTCCACAAGCCACTGTTTCCCAGCACCTTGCACTTCTGAAAAACAAAAACATTATTACTGGACGCCGTGAAGGGGTAGAAGTTTTCTATCAGGTCACTTCACCAGAGGCCATTCGTATTGTTGGTGCTATCTTCGGTGATTCCACTCCCTGTCATTAGTTCCCCTGCAGAAATCAAAAAAAAACGGTCGTCCAGCAAGACGACCGTTTTTTTGATTTCTGCAAATCTACTTCCCGGAGCGACTTGCCGCAACAGTTTTCCCTCTAATACCCCAGTTCTCTGCAGAAACTTCTTCAATAATAACATGCGTCGTTTCAGGATTTTTACCTAAAACTTCCTTCATGACGACAGTGATCCGAGCCATGAGTTCTTCCTTTTTTTCGGCACTGATCCCTTCAAGTGCTCGCACAGTAATTACCGGCATGTTACAACCTCCTTTCAATACACTTTGCAAATTTAAACTTCAGTATAGACCGAGAAAGAAAAAATCAACAGTCAAATTCTTACAATTAATACAATTCAGAGGGATCGCTAATAGAAAACCTACAAAAACATAGCGGATACATTAAATAACTACTGGAAATGATAAATCAAACTGGTCATAATGGATGCACTCGCAAGAAGTAATAAGCTGGCTAAATAAAAATTTCGATATACGAGGAGGGGTAGTTTTTCCGGGGTTCAGACCTATACAAGGTAGGTCATCAATATCTAGAAAAACTGCCGCAACGCCGTAGATCGGGTTTTTTGCAACGCATCATAATGAATAAAAAATATCTACCTGGGAGAACGATCAATGAATAGAACAAATCTGATCATCTTCACTCTATTGATTCTACTCGGAGCCATTGGCCTAGCCATTTATCTTCAGAGCAAACCTGTCTCGGAGCAGATGATCCAGGACGTTCAACAGATTCCACCACAAGAACCGATTAAAAAGCCCATTGTTCACTATCCGGTTCCAGGTCTAATTGCTGAACCAGCAACACCTCCAGCAGAGCTGAATGATGCAGCAGCCCAAGCCGTCAGTCCAAAACTTCCGGAAAGCTTACCTCCCGTTCAGGAAAGTGATCAGAGTATTAAAGAAGCCATTAAAAGCTTACTCAACGGTAAAACAAGCGTCAAACTACTGTACATGGAAAACTTCATCCAAAGATTTGTGACAACGATTGACAATCTACCGGAGAAACGCCTACCAAGGGCCCATCTTCCGATCAAAGCCCCAGGAGGGAAATTTCTGGTTGCAGGAACGGTCGAAGCCCCTCAAACCAGTAGTAGAAATGACAAACGCTATAGCACTTATTTGATTCTACTGGAATCAATTAATCACGACCTGGCGATCAAAATTTATGCCTATTTCTATCCGTTGTTCCAGACAGCCTATGAACAATTAGGCTACCAAAATGCTTACTTTAATGACCGGCTGGTCTATGTTATTGAACACCTTCTGGAGACGCCAAACCCTCCAGATCCGATTCAACTCGCTCAGCCGTCAGTCCTTTTCACGTATGCCGATCCAAACCTGGAACTGCTATCAGCTGGACAAAAAATATTACTCCGAATCGGACAAAACCAGAGATCTAGAGTACTAAAAATTTTGGATTTATATAAACAGAAGCTAACGAATCTACATCCCTGACATAGAAAAGTCTCAACCCCTTCGGGTTGAGCCTTTTCTAAATTTACAAATAGCAACAGAACAACTAGATAAAACGTCGTTCAGTTCCCTGATATACAGAACGGTCTAAACGCCTGACTGGATCAATCTCGGGATAAACCCAACCATCAGAGCGCTGAAATTTGATAATACCATCCCTCTCGATCAGACCCTGCAACACTTGGGGGTTAACAATACCCATCATACCGTCTGGATAAACAACAGAAACTTCTCTCATAAACAATCTCCCTTAAAGGAGTCTATTCTACCACTAAGCAACATATAAGCAAAGGATTATGAGATAAAAACTCTGTTATATCAGTACCTTCATTGAAAAAAATAAATGCATCCTCAATTTAGCAATTTCAATTCAACCTTAATACTAACCCCTGCGTTCCTTCCCTGAGTAATGACCCCGCAGTGTACTTCTTATCGGATCCTTTCCAACCATCACCCAACCAGCTGAACGTTCAAATTGTTCAATTTCACTCATCACAATTAATTCATCAAGATTATGTGAGGGAATTAGATCTATACGTCCATCTTTATAACGGACACGAATCAGCATAGTTTTCTCCATAAAATCTAATTTTCATCAGTGGTTTTAAATTTAATCCAGTAATGTATCAATAGCATTAAAATCAAACCGTTTTTCTGCCAATTCAGTAATCATGTGAATTTTGTGGGTATCTTCAGCAGTCAACTTTGATACATCATCCTTGAGAATTTCAAAAACTGTAGAAGAGGTAAGTCCGGCACGCATATATGGAATGCCACTGCTGTCAATAATTTTCTGCGAAATATGGCTGATTTCTCCAACCCCAGGAATAATAATCCCGGCAATTTTGTCACGAAACTCCTCCAACTGATAAAGGTTGGAGATCGTCACCAACAGTTCGTCTCGACTGCTGTTGACAATGACCAAGGTAGATTCTTTCAACAGCTCTGCAACTCGCTGGGCTGAAGCTGCTCCAATCTGAACATTGTGCACGATCCGCTGTCCCTGATCCTCTGTGGCGTGTAGCTTGATATTAAGGACACTGGCAATGCGGCGGATAGTCGGGTTTGCCAGAATAGGATGATAATTAAATCCACCAACAACCTGAATCCCTTCATCCGCAAAAGCCATATTCAGGTATTTAAGAGTCTGCTCACGTTTTTCTGGAATAATTTTATTAACCAGAATCGCCCTGACTTTGGCTTGTTCTTTCTGAAACAGCGCTAGGTTAGTCTGTGCAGAATCGACAACATTACCCAGACCGCCACCCGTCACCATGAGAACTGCCGCACCGGTTTCTCTGGCTATCCTGGCATTATTACAACCAAAAAGGGTCCCAACTCCGGTATGCCCTGCGCCCTCAATAATCAGAAAATCATTTTTGGCATCCAGCTCGGCAATGGCATCCAGCATCTGTTTGGAAATTTCGTCCCTCCTCAAGTCGCCATCCATGATGCGCCGAGTATCTCCTGGTTGCAGCACAAATGGAGACATCAAAGGCAGATCATCAAGCAAGCCAAAATGACGTGCCATAAGGACAGCATCCTTATCGGCACTTATGCCGCGGTACTTAACCGGCTTTGGCCCGATAGGTTTGACAAAACCAACTCGATCATATTTTTTTTGGGCCATATGCATCAAAGAAAGGCTGGTGGTCGTTTTACCACTGTTCATTCCCGTTGCAGCTATAAAGATTTTTCGCGCCATAGCATTTGCTCCTTATCAGCTACAAGCTGTTAACTCCAGAATCGTTTCGAACGTATCCCCATTTCTCCGGCGTTCAACATATGAATAAATTTTCTCAAATTCACCCTGAAGTAAAGTAAAAATAGCCTGAATAGTATCAACCTTGACAACGAGCGGTTGGTACTTCGTCTGCCTAGCTATTTTGATAAAATTCGGACTTTTCTGTTGAGCAATTAATACGTCCGCATCGCCTACCAGCGAGAGTATCTCCTTCATTTTATCAGCCCCGGCATGATCCAGATCCTGTGCAATATTATTGCGCTGTTCAACAAAAGTATATCCGGCAGCACCAAGGTCGTAGATATAAAAGTGACCCGTATCCCCCATGTGTGTCGACGCAATATTCACCCCGTCTTCTGAGCCAATACAAATTCTCACTGTCCGCATAATTCCACCTTAATTGAACGTCAAAATTATCGCCCATCTAAAAACATCTGGCAGGTGCAATGTCCGGCTGTTTAAACTCTGGAATAGATCAACTGAAAAAAATCAGTTTTACTCCCATCAGCAATAACATAATACCAACTAAAGTTCGTAATAACTCATTCGGCAAATAGGTTGCAAAATGAGCGCCGATAAAACTGAAAATCAAAAAACAAACCATAACGACCAGGCCTGCTTTGACATCAACATATCCCTGGCGATGATAGCGCATAGCAGCCAGTAAACTGATAGGTGCTGCAACGATAAATAAAGTTGTCCCCTGAGCAAGCTTCTGTGGGAATTTAGCAAAAACTGAGAGGCAGAAAATAATCAGCGCACCTCCGCCGACACCCACGGTTCCCATTACTAGCCCCGCCATGGAACCAATTAAAACAAGTTCAATCATCACACCAGCCTTTTAGAAAAAATGAGTTTCTATGGAAACACAAATCTTCTCAACCCACAGTAACAGTTGAACTATACTGTTGCGTAATCTGCTTGATTTTATTCATGACACCCGCAGCATCAAGCCCTAACTGAGCGCGCAATTCCGCCTGGGTACCCTGCCCGACAAAATGGTCAGGAATACCAATCCGGGTCACTGGTACCGACAAGTCGGCATCACTCAACAGTTCAAGAATTGAGGCTCCGAATCCTCCCTGCAAAGAATTTTCTTCGGCAGTCATTATAAATGGGGCTTGTTCTGCCT
The DNA here is from genome assembly GCA_033791385.1 of Desulfuromusa sp. Taxonomy (GTDB): domain Bacteria; phylum Desulfobacterota; class Desulfuromonadia; order Desulfuromonadales; family Geopsychrobacteraceae; genus Desulfuromusa. Next base: position 27,130 of record JASJGU010000129.1, on the reverse strand, counting down.
GGGATAAAATCAAATCACGGTCTAAAGGCTTAACAAATCGTGCATCAATGACTGAAAGATTGATCCCCTGCCCGGCGAGTTGATTTGCCACCTGAAGCGCTTCATTAACCATTTCGCCAACCGCAATAATCAAACCATCAGACCCATTCCGCAGCAATTCTCCCCGTCCGATTTCCAGCGCTTCAACTTTTTCAGCTAAAGGCAATCCGACCCCATTACCTCGCGGATAACGATAAGCAAATGGTCCTTCCAGTAAACTTGCTGTTTTCATAATGCGCTGAAGTTCAACTTCATTACGCGGTACTGCAACAGTCAGATTAGGGATATGGCGCAAAAAAGAAAGATCAAACACACCGTGATGTGTTGGGCCGTCCGCTCCTACCAGTCCACATCGATCCATTGCAAAGGTGACTGGAAGATTTTGCAAACAAACATCATGCACAACTTGATCATAAGCCCGCTGCATAAAGGTTGAGTAAATTGTCACGACCGGGCGAAGCCCCCGGCAGGCTAATCCGGCAGCAAAAGTCACAGCATGCTGTTCAGCGATGCCAACATCAAAAAATCGGTCAGGAAAAGTTTCGGAGAATTTTTTAAGTCCGGTTCCTTCAGCCATGGCCGCAGTAATAGCAACAATCCGCTCATCCTCACGGGCAAGGTCAATCAGAGTATCACCAAACACTTTGGTGTAAGAAACGGCGCTCCCTGGTTTACTACCATTCACCTCTCCCGTCTCGGAATTAAACGGTCCCACACCATGGAATTTGGGCTGATTCTTTTCTGCCGGCTCATAGCCCTTACCCTTCTTTGTCAGGATATGCAACAGCACCGGCCCTTTGATCTGACCAACGTTACGCAGGGTTTCCGTCATTTCTTCGATATTGTGACCATCTATGGGGCCGAAATAATCGAAACCAAACCCCTCAAACAACATCCCCGGGGTCATAAAGCTTTTAAACGATTCTTCAGCACGCTTAGCCAGGTTGACCAGCTCGCGACCGATCCCAGGAACGTAATTTAGTAGAGTCTCTGTCTCTTTTTTAAAGCGAATGAAAGTATCTGAAGTCATTTTCCGGCTGAGAAATGAGGAAAGTGCTCCAACATTCGGGGAAATTGACATCTCATTATCATTCAAAATAACAACCAGTTTTTGTTTCAGATGCCCTGCATGATTCAAACCTTCAAATGCTATTCCGGCAGTCAATGAACCATCTCCAATAACGGCTATAACCTTATCGTGACCCCCACAGATATCTCTTCCTGCCGCCATGCCCGATGCAGCAGAAATTGAGGTGCTGGAATGACCGACGCCAAAACAATCATGCTCGCTCTCAGCCCGCTTGGGAAATCCACTGAGACCATTTAACTGGCGTAATGTACCAAACTGCTCCTGACGACCAGTCAGTAATTTATGGGCATAGGCCTGATGGCCAACATCCCAGATAATCTGGTCATTGGGTGAATCAAAAACTCGATGCAATGCAATTGTCAGTTCGACAACCCCAAGAGAGCTGCCCAAATGGCCACCGTTGGTAGCAACCGTTGCGACAATCTGCTCGCGTAATTCTTCTGCCAACTGTGAAAGCTGATTCTTATCGAGTTGTTTCAGTTCTGTTGGGGACTTTATCTGTGAAAGAAGTGTTTCCATTCAGCTTCCTCGTATAAAACATTCATTACAGAATCAAACTAAGATTCTAACAAGAACGGTCGACAATATAACCTGCTATCTCCCGCAGTGGGCGTGCAGTGTCACCAAAAATATTCAATGAAGAAAAAGCTAACTCGCGAAGCTCGCTGGCTCGCTGGCGTGCTCCAGACAATCCGAGCAAAGCCGGATAAGTTGCCTTCCCGCGCTGCTGATCACTGCCAATATCCTTACCCAACTGAGACGGATCCGCGACAATATCAAGAATATCATCGGCAATCTGAAACGCTAGTCCGGCAGCTTCACCGTAACGACAGAGCGCACGGCGTTGTTTTCCAGAAGCTCCCCCCAATAAAGCGCCAACTTCAATCGCTGCCAGGATCAACGCTCCGGTTTTATGTGTATGGATATATTCCAAAGTGGGGAAATCAACGGGTTTTTCCTCCGCTTCCATATCAACCACCTGACCACCAACCATGCCGCGTGAGCCGGCACTTTTTGCCAGGATATGCAGCACTTCACAGTACTTATCAGCTGAAGCAGCACCCCAGGTACCCGGATTAGAAAGAAGGATAAATGCTTCAGTAAGCAACCCATCACCGGCCAGGATTGCCGTAGCCTCGCCATAAACCTTATGATTCGTGGGATTTCCCCGCCGAAAATCATCATCATCCATCGCCGGCAGATCATCATGAATCAAAGAATAACTATGAATCATTTCTATGGCACAGGCAGCAGGCAGCACGTTTTTCACCTCACCGCCAACGGCTTCACAAGCTGCCAACATCAAAATTGGCCGAATCCGTTTCCCTCCGCCAAAGACAGAATAGCGCATCGCATCGTGCAACACGGTTGGAAGAGTTTCAGCTCCCGGTAAATAACGATCAAGTGCTGAGTCAACCAGTTGAATTCGCTCTTTCATGTATGACTGCAACTGCCAATGATCACTCGCCATCAAATGGCTCCCGCTGCAAAGTACCATCATCTTGCTGAAGAAGTTGTTCAACCTGTAATTCAACTTTACGTAAAGACTGGCGACAAGTGTCTGCCTGCTTAACTCCGTCAGAAAAAACTTTTAATGCCTGATCAAGTGGTAGAGAAGCAGATTCCAGTTGTTCTACCGCCTCTTCCAGCTTTTGCAATGATGCTTCAAAACTTATTTTGGTTGCCATAATTTTGGTCCCGTTCAGGATTGGTATGAATTTTTGATTATCGACAGCACTGGAGTTATACGTCAAGTGCTTAAAGCTATTATTTAGCCCCTTTCCTGTCAATTTCTACGACCGTTACTGCCACTTGACCTACAGCAAATTTTATTTGCAAATGATCGCCGGCTTCCAGCTGTTCAGAGTCGCAAATGACCTGATCGGTTTTCATCCGCTTAACGATTGCATAACCACGGGATAAGACAGCCAAAGGTGATAAGGTCTCCAGCCGGCTGACAAGAAGATCTAGTTTATGTTGATGCTGATCGATGATTTCATTCATTGCCTGCGGTAAGCGTAACAGTTGCTGCTGCAACATCACCCGCTGTATTTGAACCAATTCTAGCGGCGCTTTCAATCTCTTTTGCAGGCCATACAAGTGACTATACAACAATGACAAACGGGAGCGCATCTGCGCAGCAAGCCGTAAGGTTAACTGATCCAGATGCCGTTCCAGATCGAGGCGATTCTGTGCCACCAGCTCTGCTGCTGCACTCGGTGTCGGGGCGCGTAAATCAGCGACCAGATCAGAGATAGAAAAATCAACCTCATGCCCGACTGCTGAAATCACCGGGATTCGGGATACTGCTATGGCCCTGGCAACAATTTCTTCATTAAATGCCCAAAGATCCTCGCGCGCACCTCCACCACGACCAACAATAAGAACATCTGAGCTGGCTTCAATATTCAGATCGACTATTGCAGCGGCGATTTCCTCGGCAGCCCCATCACCCTGAACCCGAACCGAACGTAACAGAACCCCCAACCCGGCAGAGCGCCGCCGTAACACGTTCAATATATCCTGTATAGCTGCCCCTGACGCAGAAGTCACAATACCAATTGTTTGAGGAAAAGGAGGCAGTTGTTGTTTTAACTCCAGGGCGAACAGCCCTTCTTTTTCCAGTTTATCCTTCAACTGGTCAAAAGCCAACTGTAAGCCTCCAACCCCTTCCGGCTCAATTCCCTCGACAATCAGTTGCAAATCACCCCTTTGAGGGTAAACTGAAACCCGCCCGCGACAAATAACCGCCAAACCATCTGTCGGTTTGAAGCGCAATACTCTGGCATGGCTACGAAACATGGCACACCTAAGCTGGGCATTTTTATCTTTCAGGGTGAAGTAATAGTGACCGGATGCAGGGTGTGAAACATTACTCAACTCACCTTGGACTAACACTTCAACAAAGTTATCCTCAACTAACTCTTGCAATGATTGTACTAAGGTTGAAACCGAAACGGCAGCAGAGATATCCATGACCTACATAAACCTCATCACCCTTCAAAAAAGAGCGGATAGCATAACTAGAGTGATTGACAGCGTTGCTAGAATCCCATATAAATAGTTAATTTTTTTAAATATTTACCCTTGAGGAACTCATGGCCCGCTCGTACATTATAACCATTGCCAGTGAAAAAGGTGGGGTTGGTAAAACAACCCTGGCGACCAATTTGGCCATTTACTTAAAAGGTTTAGCTGAAGACCTTCCTGTGACCCTGTTCAGTTTTGATAATCATTTTACTGTAGATCAAATGTTCCGCTTGAAAAAAACCGTTAACCCGCTCCATGTCGGTCAACTTTTTACCGAAAGCAACCTTGCCAATCTGCTAGTTGATGGGCAGTATGGCGTAAATTTCATCCAATCCAGCCACACTCTGTTTGAATCCCAGCAGCAGGTGAAAAATGTAGAGCAGCTTGCCCAAATCATTGCTCGCTCGTCATTGCAAGGGTTGGTCATCATCGATACAAGTCCAACTCTCGATATTTATACCCGTAACGCACTCTATGCCGCAGATCGCGTTATTGTACCGATAAAAGATGCCCCTTCACTGGAAAACTGCCGCAATCTGGTAAACTTTCTAGTACAACATCAACGCTCAAAGGCAGTATTGAAGCTTTTGCCTTGTTTGATCGACACCCGCATCCACTTTGACGGCCCTTTTCGCAATTCCTATCAGTTACTGAAAGCCTATGCGATCAATCGAGGCTTTCGTTGTTATGAAGGATTTATTGCCAAAAGTCCAAAAGTAGAATCCTTGAGTACAAATCCAACCGGAAAAATCTATCCGGTCATTACTCATGGACGCAATACCGAAGTCCATCTCCAGCTGACCCACTTGGCGCGGCAAGTCTATCTCGATTATTTGGAGCATGGACCAGGCAGACTCAACGAAGTTGCCAATAACCTTTTTGATCAGGAAGAAGCGTTTCTCCAGGAATACAAATCACGCGTAAAAAACCTTCAGTCAACCTGTCTCTGTTGTGCTACTCCTGTTCCAGAAGATGGCATCTGGGACAATGCCTATTTTCTGGAAAATGAAACCGGATGTTTCAGCGGATTTATTGAAGAAAATTGCTTTTTCGATCTTTTGCTACAGGATTTCTACCCGGAACTAAGTAGTAAAGAACAACAAAAACTCTTGCAAGAGATACTGGTCGGAGCAGCAAATCGACCTTTCCTCCTCCTGCAAAAAACTCAAATTAACAGCGAGCAAGCCCAAGTTGATCTCTTCCGGCTAGATCAACAAGGTGAAAAAATTTCTGGCCGGAGTATCCTAATAAAAAAGCGAAGACGCTTTCAGCGCCAAGGGGAAACCAGCTTGTTACAACTGTTCAATCATGCCGCAGGAGGTCAAGCCAAAACATTCCAACAACTACTTGTTCAGCAAACCGACAAAAATCCTCTGAAGCTTCTGCAACACCAGCACTACCTGGAATGGCAAACCATCTTTAACCGAATTCAGGTTGATCACAGACTGGATGCAGAGTTCACATAATTTCGTAACTGTCCCTGTTTTGCTATCAAATATGCTGAAAATTTACTTAGTTTCTTTAATCAGTAAGTATGCACTAAACTCGAGGCTGAGACAAAATCAACCGATTGTTTCCGTAACCAGTCTTGCTCCAGCCGGAAAGCCTCTAGCGTTTCTGCATACGGATGACAGATAGCTATAATTTCCCGATTTTTACCGGCCAGATTAACCATCTTGTGAATCTGTTGCCGGATATAAGAAACATCTTCCTGGTTATCCAGAAAGATATTTCGGGTCGCAGTTTTCAGCCCCATCTTTCGCGCCTCAGAAAAAGCGACAGAATCACCGATCGTGCGACTATCTATAAAGAAGAGATCGTGCTGTTTCAACTCATTTAATACAACCCGCATCGCTTCTGGTTCAGCGGTATACCGCGATCCCATGTGATTGTTACTACCAACGGCACCTGGCACCCCATCCATATAGGATCTAACCAACCAGCGGGTTTCATCTTCTGACTGCCCCAGTAACAAAGCATTTGCCCCTGGATTGGTTTGCGGATAACTGCGAGGCTGCATTGGCATGTGAATCATATATTCACGGCCTTTCTCCTGCAGAAAAGAGGTTGCGGATACCGCTCTGCCAGAGCCAGGTAAAATTGACGGTGTAATGACGACATCCAGACGTAGCAACTCTCGCAGAGTGGCGAGTGAACCACCCATATCATCCATAATAACAGCGATTTTACCCCGCTCTCTCGCAACGACAATCGGCACCTCATATTTCAGCTCTAAGCGTAGATCATCCTGCCAGTAGAGATGAATAATGCCCTCATTGCGGCTGATTACCAGCTTTGCGGGACTATCAGTTTGATCTATATGATTTACTAATTCAGCCAGAAATGGAATAGAAGGAAAATCTCCAAAAATCTTTCGCACCTGAACATTCTTACGCTCCGGCAACTTACGCCAACCCATTGAATCGGGGCCGTTGATAAGCTGATTTTCAAACAGGTCACGGATATCAGCGTAGCTATAAACTTTCAGATCGTGAACCACATCTGCCGGCTCTTCATAGACATGTTTTTCCTGAACCGGTGCAGATTCAGTTAAGAAAGTCTTGCGTAAATTCACTAATGCAAACAGGCAAATTGCCACAAATCCCAGTAAGAAAGCAGACGCCAGAAGAATACGCATATTCTGGGTGACCTGCCTCTTCTTTGAAGACTTTCGGGTTGTCTTTTTGATTGGTTGCTTTTTTTTCGTTGTCATTTAATTAAAGTCTTTCACAGCGTAAAAAAAACGCCATCATTTTTTCAGGCTGCGTTCTCATCACGCTTGAGGAGGTTAATTGCTTTAAGCATATCGAGGGCACGCAGTAATTGGTTGTCCCCTTTTCCTTCACGCGTCAACCCTTCAGGCGTATTTATTTTTTGCCCAACTTTTTCTTCTTCAAGAGATTGAAAATGGTTCGCCAAATCCTGTTCCCGCATTAATCTTCCTGTTTGTTCCTGAGATGATATTATCAGTGCTGGAACAACGATATCGGGACTGATTCCCAAGGCCTGAATTGAACGGCCAGACGGAGTAAAATAACGCGCCGTTGTCAACCGCAATCCGGAATGATCATCCAGTGGAATAATCGTCTGGACCGAACCTTTACCAAAACTCTGCTCACCAATAATAATGGCGCGGCGATGATCTTGTAGCGCTCCAGCAACAATTTCAGCAGCGCTGGCGCTGCCACCATTGATCAAAACAACCAGTGGATAATCGGGTTCGGTTCCAACCTGCTGTGCAGAAAATGTCATTTGCGCTTCCGCCTCCCGCCCTTCAGTGTAAACGATCAGTCCATCGCTTAAAAATATGTCAGCAACGGCAACAGCCTGATCCAGCAAACCACCTGGATTATTACGTAAATCGAGGATCATCCCCTGAAACTGATCGGCGTTTTCCTGCCGCAATTTCGTCAAATGTTCTTTTAGATCACTGCCAGTTCGATCTTGAAATTGCGAAACGCGAACATAACCGTAATGTCTCTGAAGCAAATCACTTTTAACACTCTGTATCTGAATAATATCTCGAATAATAGTGAAATCCTGCAGCTCTGCCTTATCGAGACGCTGGATACTAAGAGTTATCGCCTCCCCTTTTGGACCACGCATCATCCGCACCGCTTCCATAATCTCTATATCGCGGGTAAGTTTGCCATCAATTTTAATAATTTGATCTCCGGCTTGAATCCCGGCAGCATAAGCGGGAGTATCTTCAATTGGTGAAACAATGATTAAAGCACGATCCTTAACAGTAATTTCAATACCCAATCCACCAAATTCACCATGAGTATCAGCCTGCATCTCTTCATACATCTCTGGCGTTAAAAAACTGCTATGTGGATCCAAGGTGCTTAACATGCCGCGAATCGCTCCATAAATCAGCTTGTCCATATCGATATCTTCAACGTAACTGCTGCGAACCAGGGAAAGAACATCGGTAAATATTTCCAGGGTTTTATAGTCCTGCTCCTCGTTAGCAAACACCTGCCCGCTGAAAACGGTCACAGCAAAACCAAAAAACAGCAGGAACAAAAAACCCAGAATCAATCGTTTAATTTTGAACATAAAAACCTCTCAACTTTACTGACGCTTCAACCAGGATAGCGGATTAACCGGGGAGCCATTGGAACGAATTTCAAAATAAATGCTATCTCGCCCGGCAAGCCCACTATGACCTAGTAAGTCACCAGCAGAGACCTGATCGCCCAATTTTTTCTGCATCCGATCAGTCTGCGCATATAGGGTGTGGTAACCACCGGGATGACTGAGAATAAACAGATTCCCGTAACCCTTGAAATAATCGGCAAAGACAACCTTGCCGGCAGCCACAGCATGGATTGGACTGCCGGGCGGCACCGCTATCTCAATGCCATTACTTTCATAATAAGTCCCCAACTTGGCATCCTTTTGTTGGCCAAATCCGATCACCACGCGACCATTCACCGGCCAACCAAGTTGACCTCGTCCAACCGCGAAATTACCAGCAACTGGCCCAGTTGTGGATACAGGCTCTTGTTCAAGCCTGGTGATTAATTTTTTTAATCTTACTGCATTTTCTTTTAGTTCTATAAGCTCAGCAGCCAGTTTTGTTTTACCTGCCTTTGCTTGTTTCAATAGCCGTGTTTGTAAGCTGCGTCCTTTAGCGGCAATCTGGCGCTGTTCCCGATCCTTCTCCAGCAACTTGGCCTGCTGCTGCTCCAAAGATTTTAATTTCAATAAAGATTGTTGCTGCCCTTGGATAGCTTGTCGGTATTCTGCCAGCAACTCTTTATCATACTGGAGAACTCTGTTCAAATAATGATATTGTCGCGCCATTTCAGTCGGCGAGTCTGCTGAAAAAAGGATTTTCAGCGGGCCAGTATCCCCTTCTTTGTAAAGCACAACAAGTCTCTTTTCCAATTGCGAGACAATCTTTTTAACCCCTTGCTGGTTCTCTTTAACCGATTTTTCTTGTTGCTTAATTTTGCCCTGAAGCTTTTTAAAATTTGTTTTATGCTCAGCAATTCGGCGATCAATTTGCTCTAGCGTTTTCTTGATCAATACCAGTTCCCTGCTGATATTGAGTTCTGATTTTTTATTCTTCTGCAAGTCGATTTCGGCACGCTCAATTCGAACTCTGATTTTTTCCAGTTGTGAACGGTTCCCGCTCACATCTGCCCAGCAGGGGGTAATCAACAAAAAAAATGACAGCCAGCAAATGGCACCTAAGATAACTCTCATTAGCATTTCAGATACGGACAAAACGTCGCAAAGACGAGAGGCTACCGAGAATTCCCAGAGCAACGCCAGAAAGAACAAGTATAATTTGCTGGTCCAGCGTCAAAAATAGAAGATCAAAATCGGCCGGAGTCAGCCAGAAAGTATTGAGACTGCGGGAAATCACAAACACAAAAGAGAGAGCTAAGAAAGCCAGAGAGAGCAAACCACCCAACAGACCCTGGATGGCACCCTCAAGCATAAATGGAACCTTGATAAAACGCATTGTCGCGCCAACCAGAGCCATAATTTCTAGTTCATCCCGCCGCGCATAGAGCGTCAATTTAATCGTATTTGAGACAATGAACAACGCCCCAAATATTAGAAAACCGCCGAGGATGATCCCGACAAAACGCATCATTCCAACGAAGTTATTGAAGCGCTCCAGCCACTTCTGTCCATAGCGTAAATCATCAACCTCAAGGTTATTCTCCAATTGTTCAACAACCGTGGCAATCCCCTGTTGATTGCGATAGTCAGGATGGAGCCCCAGTTCAAAAGAAGCGGGCAGAAGATTCTGACTAACCCCTTCCAATAAGCTGGCATCCACACCTAAATGCTTTTTGAAACGCTGCATTGCATCAGCCTGAGACACATAATTGACCGACTCAACCTCAGGGAAGCTTTTCAACTTTTTGGTCAGGGCAGCAATATTCTGTGAATTTGGAGCTTTTTGTAAATAGGCGATGACTTGAATTTCTTTGGTCCAGCGTAAGGCTAATTGTTCAATGTTGACAACCACTAGAAAAAACGTAGCAACGGTCGCCAGTGCAATAGCCATCGTCAGAATGGATGCCGAACAAAGAAACGGCCACTGACGCATGTTGCGCAGGGCACGCATAATAAAGTAGCGAATTTTATCCAGCACAGCTGGAACCTCCAGTACGACTATCTGAAATGTATATCAAAGTTGATGATCTCGCAAAAAATCATAAGATGACTAAGCAATTTATACCTGCAGTGGCTGCTGATCACCGACCAATTTACCTTGTTCCAAAGTTAGCACCCGCCGTGGAAAGCGTTGATTCAAGCTATGATCATGAGTCGCCAGAAGAACTGTCGTGCCACGAGAATTGGCGCGTTTGAACAGATCCATAATTTCAAAAGTCACATCCTGATCAAGATTGCCACTCGGTTCATCAGCCAAAAGAATCAAAGGGTCAACCACCAGAGCCCGAGCAATGGCAATACGTTGCTGCTCTCCCCCCGAAAGTTCCAGAGGCTTTCGTTGCAGGCGATGTTCCAGACCAACCTCTTTTAAAACCTGGTAGACCTTCTTGCTCACTTCGTATCGCTTTTTCCCTTGAGCTTCCAAGGCAAATGCCACATTTTCATAAACTGTCCGGCTCTGCAACAACTTAAAATCCTGGAAAACCACTCCAATTTTACGCCGGAGAAAAGGAATCTGCCGGCTGCGAATACGCGAAACATTTTGCCGATCGATCAGAATCTGTCCACGGGTTGGTTTCTCCGCAGCGTAGAGCATGCGCAGTAAAGTCGTTTTCCCTGCTCCAGAAGCTCCGGTAATATAGAGAAATTCCCCCTTACCAATCTGCAGCGTCAAATCTTTAACTGCAGCAGCATCGCCGCCGTATTTTTTAGTCACATTGAAGAGTTGTATCATAACCGTTCACTAGAGTATCTGGAAAGGGATCCTCTGTTCAAGAAATCAACCATTCAGCAAAAGCGGGACCGTACCCGCACGGGGGCTGTCCCAGGTTGTTGCGGTGCAAGCCACCACTGTTTCATGCTTCGTAAACTCTTGGGACAGACCCCCGATGACTCTGGGAACGGTCCCGCATGATGCTAACTTAAGGAAGTATGCAGGGGACATATACTTATTGCGTGTCCCCCCGAATACGGGCTAAAAACCCACAAGGTCGCGGGGTGGCGGCCCCCCCTACATTCCACAGCTGTTTTGAGGAGTGGCAAAAGCTCGGGCATTGCCCTCAAACATTTGCCACTCTTATTCTCATATCAGGCGTTCCACTCCGGCTGCGTCACACGAGAAATTGGAGTTCAAAAAACCCATCAACTCTGCGCCTGAACCGCAGTAATTGCTGAAACGCTGATAATATCATCAATTGAACAACCACGTGACAAATCGTTCACTGGCTTTGCCAGCCCCTGGATGATCGGCCCAACCGCTTCAGCCCCACCAAGGCGTTCGACTAATTTATAGCCGATATTTCCGGCATCCAGATCTGGAAAAATCAGGGTATTGGCGTAACCGGCAACACTGGAACCCGGAGCCTTTTTATCTCCAACCTTCGGGATAAGAGCCGCATCAAGTTGCAGTTCGCCGTCAATCGCCAGATCTGGAGCCAATTCTCTGGCAATGTTAAGTGCATTTAGAACTTTGTCGCAATCACTATGAGCCGCACTCCCTTTGGTGGAAAAACTAAGCATTGCAACCCGGGCATCGACCCCGAGAAAGCTCTTACAACTGGCAGCCGTACTGATGGCAATTTCTGCCAAAGCCTGAGCCTCAGGGTTCGGATTAACAGCGCAATCGGCAAAACAGAGTATACCATTTTCACCAAACTCCGGGTTTTTAGTCACCATGAGAAAAACTGAGGAGACCGTTTTCATTCCCGGGGCCGTTCCAATTACTTGAAACGCCGCACGTAAGACATCTCCAGTCGTATTAAAAGCCCCAGCTACAGCACCGCCGGCGTCACCCTTGCGCACCATCATAGCAGCAAAATAGAGATTATCGTCAGCAGTCAACAGGGCAATGGCATCTTTGTGACTTAGTCCTTTTTTCTTGCGTAATTCCACTAATTCATCAGCATATTGATCAAGCTGATCAAAGTTTTCAGGCTCGACAATGGTCACTCCATCCAGAGAAACTCCTAAATCTGTTGCCTTGGCTTTGAGTGTTGCAGGATTACCCAACAGCACAATTTTAGCCAGTTTGTCACCAACAATCCGTGCTGAAGCTTCAACCATGCGATCATCATATCCTTCCGGCAAAACAACCGTCTGTAAATTAGAACGGGCCTTTGCTTTGATCTGGTCAACAAGATGCATCTTTTCCTCCTCTAGGTATGATAATATTCCGTGTAATGTGTTATCCGTTAGGTTTCATGTTTATACCTAATGGCAAAACCAAGGGTCAATCCTTTTTCATGTTACATCCCTACCAGGCTGGTCGTAGCTGGTCGTAGCTGGAAATTCCCGTTATAATCGCGAGACTATGAACCTTCTTCACTCTACCAAACCAGAACGATCCAGAGATCGACCACGACTGCTCGTTCTCAGCCTGTTGTTGTCGATAGTACTACACCTGTTGCTGGTTCTGGTTCTCCCGCTTTTTCAACAACAGGACAAGCTACAACCGTTACAACAACAACCAACGATTGTCCACTTGGTGGATAGCCCAGCCCAAACAAAAAAACCACAACCGGAAAAACCGCGTGAGTTTGAGATAGATCAACAACCAGTAACACCACTGCCAAAAATTCCGGTTGAATCATTCCGCCAGGCAGAGAGAGATCAGAAGGTAGATCAAGAACAAGCCCCTAAAGGGGAAGATGTCCGTGATCAGACAACTAAACCACCAATACCAACCCTTCCACCGCAGCAGAAACAGAAACCCCAGGACAAATTAGTCCAAAAACAACCACAAAAAAACGTTCCGAAAACTACTCGACCGGTCAAAGAACAGCCCCTAGAAAAGGTAGCAGAAAAACCCACGGCACCAGTTATAGAGCAGCCAGAGATACCAAAATCCCTGCCACCGCTTCTCTCCCCAGAACAACTGCGTCCAGATTTCAGCACCCTGGATAAAATTGCCCGTGGGAGTCAAGCAGATCGCAACCGAAGCAAGGAACGCAAAGATGTCGAGATTGGTGACACCGTCTGGTTAAATCTACAGCACAATTTGTTGATTTCCTTCTTTCGCCGCTTTCATGATCAAATAGAACTTGTCTGGAACTACCCAAATGAAGCAGCCATGAACGGCATTGAGGGAACATTGCAATTGGAGATTATTGTCAACAAAAAAGGAGAACTGCTTGATGTCGATCTGATGCGTACCAGCGGTTCGGACCTGCTGGATTTTGAAGCAATCCAGGCGGTTTACCGGGCGGCCCCATACGGGCCCTTAACAAAACATTATCCGCACGATAAACTCAAAATTCGTGCTAATTTCAGTTATAGGCTTAGTGGCCAAGCGATATTCGGCCGTTAAAAATAAAAAACTGCCCGGCATAACCGGGCAGTAAAACAGCAACTGAAACTATTCTAGCTCCCAGCGCAACCTAGGCTTACGCGCTGCGGTGGCTTCATCCAGCCGTTTCACCTTAGCCCGAACCGGTGCTTGCTTAAGTAACTCTGGAGAGGTCCTCGCTTCCTCAGCAATCGCCAGCAAAGCATCACAGAACTCATCGAGAGTCTGCTTACTTTCGGTCTCAGTTGGTTCAATCATTAATGCACCATGTACAACCAGCGGAAAATAGATAGTCGGAGGATGGTAACCGTAATCTATCAGTCGCTTGGCGACATCGAGGGTGTGACATTCGTTCTGCAGTGCATCTTCGGAAAATACCACTTCATGTAATGAACGTTGCTTGTTGGGTAAATCATATTCACCTTCAAGCCGGGCTCGAATATAATTTGCATTAAGGACCGCCAGCTCAGTGGCACGTTTTAACCCTTCCCCGCCCATCGACAAAATATAACTGTAAGCACGAACCAAAATACCAAAATGACCGTAAAATGATTTCAACCGCCCGATCGACTTTGGACAATCGTATTTAAGCTTAAAATCATCATCACCTTTAATAATCACCGGAACTGGAAGGAATGGTATTAGTTTTTCTACCACCCCGACCGGACCAGAACCTGGTCCACCACCACCATGCGGAGTAGAAAAAGTCTTATGCAAGTTAAAGTGCATAACATCAATGCCGATATCGCCAGGACGACTCTTCCCCATCAACGCATTGAGGTTAGCGCCATCACTGTAAACCAGCCCGCCTCGCTCGTGGACCAGATCACAGATTCCACGAATATCCGCTTCAAACAAACCAAGAGTATTGGGGTTGGTCACCATCAACGCGGCGACATCATCATCCATCACAGCGGCTACTGCTTCTTTACTCAAAATGCCATTCGAAGCAACGGTCACAACTTCATAACCGCACAGCGCTGCTGATGCGGGGTTGGTTCCATGGGCGGTATCGGGAATGATAACCTTATGGCGCTTTTGACCGTTCGCTTCATGCCAGGCGCGAATCATCAGCATGCCAGCAAATTCACCCTGTGCACCGGCTGCCGGCTGCAAAGTGATTGCCGGAAATCCGGAGATTTCGCCCAGATCACGCTGTAAATTGTACATCAGTTCAAGAGCCCCCTGATTGAGAGCTTCTGGAGTTTGTGGATGGATATCAGCAAATCCAGGCAAGCGTGCTGCTGTTTCGTTGACTTTTGGATTGTACTTCATCGTACAACTGCCAAGGGGGTAAAAACCACTGTCTACACCATAGTTCCAGGTCGACAAGCGAGTATAATGGCGCACCACGTCAACCTCTGAAAGCTCAGGAAAACCAGCAATGTCTTCCCGAGTCAGTCGGCTGTCGGGACAAGCAGCGGGAACGTCAAGGCTGGTGATACTGTACCCTATCCGCCCAGGCTGGGACTGCTCAAATAGCAGGTTCTCTTCCAAAACTAAACCACGACCTTCTGTACTCATCATGCCTCACCTCCTGCCAGTGCCATCACCAGCCGATCAATCTGTTCCCGGCTGTTCTGTTCGGTGACGCAGATCAGCAGACAATTTTCCAAATCAGAATAATCCCTGCCAAGAGAAATTCCAGCCAGAATGTTCTGCTGCTCCAGTCGCATTTTCAAAGTAGCCACCGACTCGGAACAAGTAATGACAAATTCATTGAAAGACTCCCCGGAGAAGGCCACAGCAAATCCATCCAACTGACCAATTTTCTCCCTGGCATAAGCGGCTTTTGCATAGTTGGCTTCTGCCAGTTGACGCAGTCCCTGTTTGCCGTGTAAAGCCAGATAAATACTGACAATTAAAACATTCATACCCTGATTTGAACAGATATTGGACGTCGCTTTTTCGCGCCGGATATGTTGCTCACGAGTCGCCAGAGTCAGGACAAACCCCCGCTTACCATCCTGATCCACCGTCTCACCAACCAGACGGCCCGGCAGAGACCGCATATCCCGCTTACGGACAGCAAAGAAACCAATTCCAGGACCGCCATAGGAAAGAGGCACACCAAAACTCTGCCCCTCACCAACAACCACATCGGCACCTAGTTCACCAGGCGATTTGTACAGCGCCAGAGCTAGTGGCTCAGCTACAGCAGCCACCAAACGTGCCCCAGCTGCATGGGTCAGATCAGCAATGGTTGCAAGATCTTCAATCTGACCGAAATAGTTTGGGTAGCCAACAACGACGGCAGCAACCTGATCATCCAGCAATGCTTTTAGCTCAGATTGATCCGTCACACCATTTTGCGACGGGACGTCAATCAGGTTCACTTCGAGATAGCGACAATAGGTTGCAACGGTTTCTCGATATTGTGGTGGCAATGCCTGCGACAACAAAACTTTATGGCGCTTTTTCGCTGCACGGATAGTCAACAGAACCGCTTCAGCACACGCGGAAGCGCCGTCATACATTGACGCGTTGGCGACATCCATCCCGGTCAGTTGACAGATCAAGGTCTGAAACTCAAAGATAGCTTGCAAAGTTCCCTGGCTGATCTCAGGCTGATAAGGGGTATAGGCAGTATAAAATTCACTCCGGCTGACAAGTTGATCGACAACCGACGGAATAAAATGGTTATAGGCACCACCACCAAGAAAAGAATCCCAGTCAGAAGTTTTAGTGTTCTGTTCTGCAAGCCCACGCAAAAAATGCAATGTTTCAGATTCTGATTTTGCTGCAGGTAGATCCAGTGGTCTTTTCAGCCGGCAGTCATCCGGTACACCAGAAAACAACTCGTCAATGGTCGACACACCAATCTGGTCGAGCATTTGCTGCACATCCACATCAGTATGAGGCAGATAACGCATAATTATCCTTTCAACTATTACATTAACTTTCAGAAGCTAACTAACCGCTATAGTGATTTTAAAGATCAATCTTCCTCAATAAACTTTTGGTAGTCCGAAACATCCATCAAATTGTCTAAAGCTGCAGGATCGGCCAATCTAACCTTGATCATCCAGCCATCCTCGTAAGGAGAAGTATTCAGCGCTTCCGGACCATCAGGAAGCTCTTCATTAATTTCTATAACTTCACCACTGATCGGAGCGTAAACATCAGAAACGGCCTTAACCGATTCTACAACGCCGAATGTTTTTCCCATCTCCAAGGTGTCACCAACTTCTGGTAACTCGACAAAAACAACATCGCCAAGTTGATCTTGAGCAAAATCGGTAATTCCAATTGTAGCAACATCGGCTTCGACAAGCACCCATTCATGATCTTCGGTGTATTTAAGTTCCTCGGGAAAATCCATCATATCCTCCTTAACGGTAATGCCCAGTGGGCGTGCATTGTGAATTATTTTACAAATGGCAGAGTGGTTCGTTCAGCGGGAATTTGACGTTTACGAATCCCTATTTCCAGAGTTTGATCACTCTTCGCTACAGCAGTTTCAACTAAAGCCAGAGCGATGCCCTTTTTCAAACTGGGAGACATCGTACCACTGGTCACGTAACCGACCTCCTGACCAGCACAAAAAACTGGATAACCCTCCCGTGGCACTCCCGGCTCAGTCAGAGTCAGAGCAATCAACTGTCGTGGAAGACCCATTTCTTTCGCGTTAACCATGGCATCACGGCCGACGAAAGTCCCTTTTTTCAATTTGGTAATCCATGCCAAGCGCGCCTCAAGCGGCATAATATCTGCGGTGATTTCATGGCCGTATAGAGCATAGGCCTTTTCTAAACGCAGGGTATCGCGAGCGCCAAGACCAATAGGCTGCAACCCTAACGGTTGACCGGCAGCCATCAGCTCCTGCCAGAGATTGGCACCATCATCTGCAGGACAATAGAGCTCAAAGCCATCTTCACCAGTATAACCAGTGCGTGAGATAATCATCTCGATACCAGCAACTTTATCCTCAACAAACCGATAAAATTTCAGTGCCGGGAGATCCGCTGTGGTCAGTTTTGCTAGGATCTCTGCAGCAATCGGCCCCTGCAATGCCAGCTGAACATATTCCTCACTACGATTGACCAAGATCAAGTCACTATAATCAGAACCCTTCTGTAAATCCTGCAACCAGGCAAAGTCCTTGTCACTATTGGACGCATTAACACAGAGAAGATAGCTGTCAGCGGCGAAACGATAAAGGGTCAGGTCATCAACCACACCACCAGTTTCATAGCATAACGCCGTATACTGCACTTGACCATCGACAAGCTGTGACAGATCGTTGGTGGTTGCGTACTGCAAAAAGTCAAATGCTTGCGACCCGGAAACCTCGATTTCCCCCATGTGGGAGACATCGAACAGACCAGCAGCAGATCGAACCGCTAAGTGCTCAGCAATAACGCCAGAATACTGGACCGGCATATCCCAGCCACCAAAATCAACCATACGAGCGCCCAGTTGCCGGTGGATCTGATTTAGGGGTGTTTTTTTCATCAGCGAACTCCTTATAGCGTAATGAAATCTGCCTGCATTTGAAGAATCAGATATCCACACCCAAAACACTCTGCATGCAAAAGACCAAGCATCTCCTCAGAGCGTTGTAGCAAATACTTTGGCATCTGTACATCTTGAATATTAGTATTTAAATCAATTCTGCTGTCCGGCCCGGCGTTTAGCACTTACGAGAGTATTGTAAAGGAGCATGGTAATGGTCATCGGCCCAACACCACCGGGGACCGGGGTGATAGCAGCGGCATTCTCGCAGGCAGCGACAAATTCGACATCACCAACTAACTTCTTTTCACCGACCCGATTAACACCGACATCAATCACAACTGCCCCTTTTTTGATCCAGGCTCCCTTAATCATTTCAGGCTGACCAACAGCTGCGATAACAACATCGGCGGTGGCAACTTTTTGCGGTAGATCAACTGTTCTTGAATGACAGATCGTGACTGTTGCATGTTCGGCCAAGCACATCAACGCCACCGGCTTACCAACAATGTTGGAGCGCCCGATAATAACAACCTCTTTACCCTTCAGATCAACCCCGGTGTGCTCAAGCATTTTCATTACACCATAGGGGGTACATGGTTGAAACACTGGGTTCCCAGTTACCAGGCGACCGACATTGTAGGGATGGAAACCATCAACATCCTTATCCGGAGAGATTGCCTCAAGAACCTTGGCTTCATCTATATGCCCAGGAAGCGGTAATTGCACCAGAATACCATCAATCTTCTCATCACCATTCAAATTGTCAATCAACACCAGCAACTCAGCTTCACTCGTTTCAGCAGTCAATTTATGCTCAACGGAATAAATACCGGTAGCGGCACACGCTTTCTCTTTCATTGAAACATAAACCCGGCTCGCCGGGTCTTCGCCGACCAGCACAACTGCCAAACCCGGGGTCACCCCTTTGTCAATGAGCACCTCTACATCAGCGGAAATCTGTTGTCTCATCTCTGCTGCGATTAGTTTTCCATCAATAATTTCTGCCACTTGGAGGCCTCCTTAAAAAAGTATTTCAAACACTCAAGAAATTAAACTATACGTAAGCACGGCCAGTTTGTAAACCTGGTTTCATCGCTGCAAAAAAGTAAAAAAAATCCCCGCCAGATTTTGTCTGACGGGGATTTTTAACTAATTCGGAGCGAATCAAGCATTGGCCGCTTTAGGACATGAAGCGCAGGCGTCGCTGCTGCCTGCAGCAGGAGCCGGACAGCTGTTCCCTCCCCCTTCTGAATAACCTTGCTGATACCAACCGCCACCCTTGAGGGCAAAAGCAGTCTGGGATATCAGTTTTTTAGCATTCCCTCCGCAGTTACGGCAGGTATTAATCGGGTCATCAGAAAATTTTTGGCGAACTTCAAAATTCAGTCCACAATCCTCACACTTATATTCATACAATGGCATTATTTGTACCTCCAAAGATTTATATATACCGAACAGCGGGGGATCATAAATTGACGGGGAACCACCTGTCAAGAAAAGTTTACGGCAGAGGTTAGAAGTTCAGGGAAAATCGAGCTGGCCGTCGATATCTTCATCGCTAATCAATGGCTGCAGTAATCGAGCCTGTTGATCATCTTCAATCTGCAGACTATCCATATTCATTAGTTTCAAATGGTTTTCGATAAGCGACCGCAAACCACCTTCAAAAGAAATTTTCTGCCGTCTGATTTCCTGAATCTCACTGAGTAATTGTACGCGGCGTTCGTTGGCACAACGAATCACCCGTTCACCTTCAAGATGCGCCTCTGCAACGACAATTTCAGCTTCTTTGCGTGCATTTATCTTCAACTCTTTGGTCACCTGCTGTGCCGTCATCAGCGTTTCCTGTAAAGCTTTTTCCCGCTCACGCATCTGGTCAAGAGAGGTCCTGGTTCTGGCCAAAGATTCTTTCAGCTCATTATTCTGCTTATGCAATCGCTCGAGTTCGTCAGCCAACATTTCAAGAAAGGGATCAACAGCAGAGGTATCGTAACCGAACATTTTAGTTTTAAACTGATGTTGCTGAATCTCTATCGGAGTAATCCGCATTGTTATTCCCTTAAAAGATCAATCAACGGGCCAGTTGATACAAAAATGAGACAAGAACCTGTTGCACAACAGAAAGGAGAATCAACAGTGCTATTGGTGAAAAGTCAAAAGCCCCAGCTTGCAAAAAAGGCAGCAATCGACGCAACCGATATAGCGCAGGGTCAGTGGCACTGTGTAGAAACCGAACTATGGAATTATAGGGGTCAGGATTGACCCAAGAGATCAACGCCCTAGCAATAACAATAAAAATATAAATATTAAATGCTAAGTCAAGAATTCTGGCAATAGCGATAATCAAAACACTCATATATCTTTTATACCTCTCTTTGTCACTAACACTGCTGTAATTCTGAGTTTTTATACCGAAAGGGAGGAACCCTGTCAAACGATTCCCATTATTTATTACCTCTATCGAGAATTTGTCGGGAATTTTGACTTAGATGGCAAAACCCGCTAAGTTAATCCACACAAAATCATCAAGCTGATACAACCACCTAAAATGAGGTCAACAATGGTTCAAACCAACAACCTTAATATTTTGGAAGTCTCTCCAATTATCGCCCCTTTGGACTTGAAGCAGGTATTCCCTTTACCACTAGCGGGTGCAACCTTTGTAAACGGTAGTCGCAATACCATTAAATCTATCCTCAAAAGAGAAGATAAGCGCCTGCTGACAGTTGTGGGGCCCTGCTCTATCCACGATCCTATCGCTGCCATAGAATATGCCCGACGCCTGGCTAAGCTGGCAGAGAAACTGCAAGATCAATTGTTCATCATCATGCGGGTCTACTTTGAAAAACCGCGCACAACTGTTGGCTGGAAAGGGTTAATCAACGACCCGGATATGGATGGCAGTCACAAAATATCTAAAGGATTGGGGGTTGCGCGTCAGCTTTTCTGTGCCATAACCGACTTACGGCTACCGATTGCCTGCGAAATGCTCGATCCAATCACACCACAATATCTGTCTGATATGATCAGCTGGGGAGCCATCGGTGCCAGGACAACAGAATCACAAACACACCGTGAAATGGCCAGCGGACTCTCCTTTCCAGTCGGCTTTAAGAATGGTACCGACGGCGGCCTGAAGATTGCGACAGACGCTATGGCTGCAGCCTGTCGAGCCCATAGCTTTCTCGGCATCAATTATGAGGGCCGTTCTTCAATTGTCCAGACCTCTGGCAATCCAGATATTCACCTGGTTCTGCGTGGGGGGGACAGCGCACCAAATTACTATCCAAAAGAGGTGAAAAAAGCTGCTGGCCTTTTAAGAAAGAATCAGCTGCCTCCCGCCATCATGGTTGATTGCAGTCATGCCAACTCATACAAAGACCACACCCGGCAAGGTGAAGTTCTGGATAATATAGTTGATCAACTGATTGCAGATCCAAATTCAATTTCCGGAGTCATGATTGAAAGTAATCTAAACGCAGGCAATCAAAGCATCCCCAAAAACCTCAATCAGTTGAAATATGGGGTATCAATCACCGATAAATGTGTCGATTGGGAAACAACCGTAAAAATGCTGACCAAAGCGCATAGCCAGCTGGCAAAGCGGTAAAAACAAAGTCCATTTTTCTTAAAAACTCAATGTATCGGTTGGCCGCTAAATTTGTTGCTATTTATTTCAGCCAGATCAATGGCACCATGCTTTTGCTCAAAACTATCGATATTGTGTTGCAATGCCAGCAACAAACGTTTGGCGTGGCGTGGCGAGGTAATTAAGCGGGATTGGACGCGCGCTTTGGGTGCCTGTGGCTGGACATAGATGCAGTCGATAACAAATTCAGTATCATTATGATTAACAACCGCCATATTGATATACTGCCCGCTTGCAACATCATCGTTCATTTGAATTTCCAGCTTAACTTCCTGTTCTTTTTTCATATCATCCCTCATCTACCTACTGAGAATAGTTTTATAAATCGTTTAACAACCTATAAAGCTCTTGTTCTAGTTCCCAAATCATTCCACCGGCATCCTGATGCTCATCATTCTCTAGTAACACTCTGGCTCTATCAAGATCACCGTGAGCCTTCAACAGAACGGGTGAAAGTTTAGCTTCAAGTTGGAGTTGCGGAATTTCACCAACCAAATCGACCCAATCTTGCAATTCCTCTGCAACAATATCGACCAAACGCAGCGCGTTGGCGGTACTCTCAGGAAGAATTTCATATAAATGATCCGATTCTCGATCTATCCGCTCCTGAATTTGGCGATAGCGTTCTGAAATTGACATGGACACTCCCTTTTCCGAGAAACTTTACGCTGGGGCAGCATCCTATGCGAAAGGAACAGAAAAGATCAAACTTTATGATCAATATTTTCTGCTTACCAGTTGACTTTCGTGTTATCAGACTGTTAATTTCAACAGGTCTGAATGACACGCTAGGGGCGTCTTCGTTACTGAGAGTTCCAGATTCGCTGGAACGACCCTTGGAACCTGATCCGGTTGATACCGGCGTAGGGAAGCGGCAATAGATACCGATAGAGTCTATCGGCAGCCGCCTTTTGGCGGTTTTTTTATGTAAGGTTATGTGCATCTTGTACAGGCTATGCTGATATATCTCAATGAAAAGCTGATAGACATAAAAAGCGGCAGCAGCTTATATGCACTTCGTGATCAAAATAAGGTGGATGCTGATCTATTGATTGTCAACGGCTATCCGTCAAGCACTGATCAGGAATTGAATGGTGGTGATCGTGTCACCATGATCCAGCGGGGCGAACAACCTTCCGCAGAAGAACTCGAGAGTCTGATAATGGCACGTCACACACCCGGTGTGCACGAAAAAGTCAAACGAGGCTGCGTTGGAATTGCTGGCGCTGGAGGGCTGGGGTCTCATGTGGCAATTGCCTTGACAAGGGTTGGTATCGGGCAGTTGAATATTGCCGATTTTGACATGGTAGAACCGTCTAACCTGAACCGGCAACAGTACTATATCGACCAGATAGGCATGCCGAAAGTTAATGCGTTGCGGAACAACCTGCAGCGAATAAACCCTGCTACAAAAGTAAATATTTTCAACCAGAAAGTAACACCAGAAAACATAACAGAATTTTTCGGTGAAGTTGATATTCTTGTTGAGGCATTTGATGCAGCGGATCAGAAGGCAATGCTGACAAATCACTTTCTTTGCCATTTCCCCGATAAATATTTGGTAGCAGCGTCCGGTGTTGCTGGCTACGAAGCATCCAACAGTATTCGTACCACAAAAGTATCGGAACATTTTTATCTTTGTGGTGATGGCATTACAGCTGCAGCACCAGGGTGTGGGTTGATGGCTCCCCGCGTTGGTATCGCCGCACATCATCAAGCCAATGCAGTCCTGCGCTTGCTGCTAAACAAAGTACCTGAATGAAAAAAATATGAAACTGACAATAAATGGTGCCATAAAAGAGTACCAAGAACAGCTGACTGTTCAGCAACTATTACAACATTTACAGCTTCCCCAAGAACGGGTGGTGGTTGAATTAAACCGTGAGATTCTTTCAGCGGATCTGCATATCGACACAGAACTAAAATCAGGCGACACCTTGGAACTGGTTCAGTTTGTGGGTGGCGGTTAAATCCGTAAAAAATGAACAGGATAATTATATGGATCAATTGATTATTGCCGACCGAAAGTTCAATTCACGAC
Organism: Desulfuromusa sp.; assembly: GCA_033791385.1. Classification (GTDB taxonomy): domain Bacteria; phylum Desulfobacterota; class Desulfuromonadia; order Desulfuromonadales; family Geopsychrobacteraceae; genus Desulfuromusa. The sequence continues at coordinate 3,396 of JASJGU010000129.1, read as the reverse complement.
TGCTGGTCGGAACTGGCAAATTTGCTTCAAATCAAGCGATGGTCGCGGCGATGGAACATTCAGGCAGTGAAATTGTCACTGTTGCTCTACGCCGCGTTGATATCGACAATCCTGAAGATTCCCTGTTGTCGCATATTGACCAAGAGCGTTACCTGTTGTTGCCCAATACCAGCGGTGCCCGCGATGCCGAGGAAGCTGTTCGCCTGGCTCGCTTAGCGCGTGCCGCAGGGTGCCTGCCCTGGATCAAGCTAGAAGTCACTCCTGACCCATATTATCTGCTGCCGGATCCGATCGAGACTCTCAAGGCCGCGGAAATTCTGGTAAAGGAGGGTTTCGTGGTTCTCCCGTATATGCCTGCGGATCCGGTTCTGGCCAGAAGACTTGAGGAAGCTGGCACCGCCACGCTGATGCCTCTGGGAGCACCGATCGGGACCAATCGCGGAGTTCGTACCCGGGATCTCATTGCGATTATTATTGAGCAGGCAAGTGTTCCGGTGATCGTTGATGCCGGTCTCGGAGCTCCATCCCACGCAGCTGAAGCGATGGAGATTGGTGCTGATGCGGTTCTGGTCAACACGGCTCTCGCCGACACGCCAAACCCAGCCGCAATGGCCCAAGCTTTTCGAAAAGGGGTTGAAGCCGGGCGAGAAGCCTATCTGGCAGGACTCGGTACACAGCGCCAACAGGCCGAAGCATCCAGCCCTTTGACCGGTTTCTTAAGGAATGATTGATGAGTTTCCAACAGCAGCTTGAACTCTATCCGCAAACTGAAATACAGCACAAAATTGCCGCCACAACTCCAGGTCAAATTGACCTGGCGCTGCAGCAACAACGTTTAGGTCTTGCTGATTTTTCTCACTTACTCTCTCCCAATATCACCGACGAACAGCTGGAGCTGATGGCGACGCGGGCACATCGCATCACCATGCAGAGGTTCGGTCGAATCATTCTCCTCTATGCACCCCTCTATTTATCTAACGAATGTTTCAATGGCTGTAAATATTGCGGATTCAGCGCTGACAATATTTTTCCGCGTAAAACATTGACACTGAAAGAAATCGAACGGGAAGCAAAACTACTCCGCAAGCAAGGGTTCCGGCACATGTTGCTATTGACCGGCGAAGCCCCAAAAGTTGCCGGAATCGACTATCTGGAAGCTGCCATAAAAATTATTAAGAAATACTGCGGTTCTGTTTCTATCGAAGTTTTTCCGATGGATACTGATGGCTATGAACGCATGGTGGCTGCCGGGGTTGATGGTTTAACAGTCTATCAGGAAACCTATGATCCTGAACTTTATCGTCAACTTCATCCCTACGGGCAAAAAAGTAATTATAGTTATCGACTAGACGCTCCTGAGAGGGCGGGGGTTGCAGGATTACGCAGGATAGGGATTGGTTCATTGCTTGGCCTGGGGAACAGTTTAAGTGATGTCTTTTACAGTGGACTACATGCCCTTTATCTGGCACGTAAATTTTGGCGCACCCAGGTTACACTTTCCTTTCCCCGCCTCTGTCCTGCAGATGGTGGCTTCCAACCCAACACCATAGTAGATGATCGTCAACTCACACAATTCATCTGCGCTCTACGATTGTTGATTCCTGATGCTGGTCTGGTGCTTTCAACCCGTGAAAGTGCTGAACTACGCAACAACCTACTCCCGCTCGGTATCACCCAAATGAGCGCCGGTTCCTGTACTGCACCTGGCGGTTATGGTGAGGAAAATCAGGATGCTGAACAGTTCACCATCAGTGACCAACGCTCCCCTGCAGAGGTAGAAACCCTGCTTAAGTCGCGCGGGTACGAAGCTGTCTGGAAAGACTGGGATGGCGCTTTTCTGAACAAAGCCGGTTGATGACTGAGTCACTGCCAAATCTCTATTTAATAACAGACCGACACCAAATCCCAAAAGGGCGTCAACTCCTTGAGGTTGCTGAGGAGCTATTGCAGGCAGGGGTAAAAATGATTCAGCTGCGAGAAAAGGATCTTTCGGTAGCTGAACTGTACCCTTTGGCCAAAAAACTTCGCTCCCTGACCCATCGGCACAAAAGCCTCTTGCTCATAAACGACAGAATCGACTTGGCTCTAGCAATCGGTGCGGATGGAGTTCATCTTGGGAACCATTCATTGCCAATCAAAACTGCCCGGCAACTACTGGGATCAAACTACCTTATCGGGGTTTCCACCCATTCTGCGCAAGAGGTTGACTCAGCACAAAAACACGGAGCGAACTTTGTCACCTACGGGCCGGTGTATTTTACTCCATCGAAGCAAGTTTATGGTGAGCCAGTTGGCGTCAAGTCATTGCAGGGTATTTGTGCCAACTGCAACATTCCAGTCTATGCTCTCGGAGGAGTCAACGCGAACAACACGAAGAAAACTCTGCAGGCAGGTGCTCATGGTGTGGCCATGATTTCTGCACTCCTGGCAAATCTATCACCAGCTCAGTCATATCAAAGACTTGCCTTGGAACTCTAGTTCGTAAAGTGTCACCCATCAACCTTATTCCACAGTCGTGCGAGGTAACAGAAATAAAAAAGGGCCATCAATTTTAACTTTGATGACCCTTCTCACTATGGCGGGAATGACGAGACTTGAACTCGCGACATCCTGCGTGACAGGCAGGCACTCTAACCAACTGAGCTACATCCCCATTGTGACACTTTTTGCTAACAGCTGTAATAGTTTTTAAAGACTCTACTACAACCCTAAATTGGTGGGCGAAGAGGGGCTCGAACCCCCGACATCCTGCTTGTAAGGCAGGCGCTCTCCCAGCTGAGCTATTCGCCCTGGAAATTTTTAAAAATGGCGGGAGTGACGAGACTTGAACTCGCGACTTCTAGCGTGACAGGCTAGCGCTCTAACCAACTGAGCTACACCCCCGCAGACAGAAATAGGAAGTAAACAAGCACCCAAGTAAAGGTTGAATTTGGATAGCTCGATACTTCCCAATTCTTATTCTTATTCTTTACGTATATATTGAGTATTAGTTAACAGCGTCTTTCAGAGCTTTGCCTGCCTTGAATTTAGGAACTTTGGCCGCGGCAATCTGAATTTTCTCACCAGTTTGGGGATTCTGACCAGTACGCGCGGCACGGTCACCAACACTGAAGGTACCAAAACCTACCATAGCAACTTTTTCTCCAGCCTTCAGAGCGTCCGTTACTGCTCCAGTAAAAGCCTTAAGAGCTCCTTCTGCATCAGTTTTACTCAACCCCGCCTTTTCTGCCATTGCATTAACCAGATCTGCTTTAGTCACAGGATACCTCCTCATAAGTTTAAAGTTCATTCGTGCGCGAAAACGCGTTAAGATATATCAGGTTTGCGAAAAAACTGTCAAGTGGTTTTTCCCCATTATTAGGGCTTTCAGGCAATAAAAATCAGATTATAAACCTG
>JASJGU010000128.1:0-16567 GCA_033791385.1 Desulfuromusa sp. | reverse complement strand
GTTTAAGGCTGGCCATGACCTGAATGCTAAAATGGTTCGGATGATTGAAGAAAACCCAAGCCACTGGACCCATGTTGAATTCAGTGAGCAGGCACTCCGGGAAGCACAACGTGCTGAGACAAAAGCACTCGCCATCGACCTGGCTTGGGATAGGGCGTAATAACAACTATGCGTCTTTCCTGGCTGGGGATTCTCTCTTCGTATCACTGCCGACAATCATGACAGCAGATTCCTTCTGCCGGTAATCGCCACTGCCCCGCCACTACGGGCACAAGAACTAAAGTTCATGCCGGCTCAATCACCCTGAAACCCATTTTAATCAAATGAGACACCGATTATTCATGGTGCATATCTTCTATTCCTTTTACGAATAGAAGTTGTTAAACTTCGCGTCTACCGAAATGGGAAGATATCTGCTCTTTTCTATATTGATTGAGAGAATCAAGAGGAGGATAGGCGTGACGATTCAGGTAGTTTATAAAAACGGCAAAGAAGACCTGGTTGAAAAAAAGTTTCTAGATATCCTTCTTCATATTGGAGAGGTTCAAGAATTTCGTCGGAGTGACCATTGGGTAAATGTCACTGTAGACCCAATTCGGTCCTCTCAACAGTGTCAATACCATGGCAATAACAGGCGGCTTCACGATGGTACCGAGCTTCCCCCCGCTATGGGTATTTGAATTATTATAGGAAGTTGGGACAAAAAATATCCCGGTGTTTTCCATCTTTTAGCCGCAGTGTTACCTGCACAGCCAGAAAGACTCAGGCTTTAGGATTATTGTCTGGAATATCTGGAAGGGAATCAGGCAACTTAATCTCAGGGGCCAGTGGCTGCCTCTTTGTCCGCCCGATAAAAAAAGTTGTCAGAGAACCAAACACCCATTTGACACCGCGCAAGATTTTTGGCAACAGCCAAATCATCAATAAAACAAAGATTACTAACAAAAAAACAAACAACCAAGGATAATGAAAAGCAGTCCAGAGCCCTGCTACCACCAACACGTCTTCTGATAAAGAAGCAAACCAATTCGTAACAGGTTCTGGAGACGAATTGATTAACACCCTTGACCCCGCCTTAGTCGCGTGAACGCCAGCAGCAAGACCGCCCCCGACAATTGCCACAGCCAGCGAGACTGCTGGATCAACATCCCCAACGGCACCGACTGCCATAGCTGCACCGGCAGGAATACGGATAAAAGTATGCAAAGCATCCCAGGAAGTATCAACTCCGGGGACTTTATCCGCTACAAATTCAATAAGGTACATGAAGCCAGCGGCAAATAAAATCACCGGATTCATAAGGATCTGGAGATCAGGTGGTAACACCATATTTCCAGTGCTGCCGAGCAACCCAAGCACCAGAATCGCAGCATATAAGTTAATCCCACTCGCCCAGGCAACCCCCATACTCAACGCAATAATAGAGACTATTTGACCAAATGGTTCCATAACATTCCCTACTTTATCGAAATAGACGATTTACTCTATTATACTCAACAAAGATCAGAACTAAAACAACCTGAAAGGTAAGAAACGTCCTGGCTGAACTCTCATTATAAAGTTAAATCAATCGGGCTTATTCGCCGTCATCCACAACATCTGGCTTCCCGAAAAAAACGCGAACAACCTCTTTTAACTCTGCGTCCACCTGCTGAATTGTTGGAGCAATAAATTCTTCCTTCAGACCAATTTCTTCCCAGGCTTTGATTTGCAGTTCCGGAATTTCATTCACTAGCAGGACCTCATGCCCACAAGCATGCGCCAGGATATCGGCAACATGAACGATACACGCTTCGGTAGAATAATGTGCCAGACGCGGTGAATGATGGCTGCCAATCATGCGGATTAATGCCGGTGATAACCGCCATTTTTCAGCCAGCAGCTTTCCAATAATACTGTGATCTGTTTTCAGACAATCTTGCTCGGCACGATACATCGGCAGATGATCCTGTCGGGCTCTGGCAATCGCCCCAGAATACTGGACTGGCATCCGGTCAAGCATCACTAAGCGCCCGATATCGTGAAGCAGTCCACCAATAAAATATTTTTCTGCCGCCTTTTCACCTAGGTGACCGGCTAGAACTTTAGAAAACAAGCCACAACGAATTGAGTGACGCCAAAAAGAATCCATATTCAATAAATCAGAAGGAATGTTCTGAAATAGCTGAACAACTGTGATTCCCAGCGTCAAAGTGGATAGCTCGTTTGTCCCCAGCAAAGAAACCGCCCGTGATACAGAGTCAATCTTACCAGAAAATCCATAAAACGGACTATTGACAAGGCGCAACAAACGCACGGTCAAACTTGCATCTTTGCTGATAACTTTAGCGAGCTGAAGGGATGAAGAATTTGGATGATTCAGTAATTCGACAATATGAGCATAGACCGTTGGCAATGAGACGATATCCACATCCCCCTTAAGCAGATGTGGAACACTTAACGGTGGTGGCCCATTTTCTTGACTTGCCGGCATTGCAGCAGCAGAAAGAACAACGGGATCCCAACCCTGCTGCAACCGCAGAGCAAAACGGTGTACGACATGGCGATAAAGTGTTGCCGTCGGCTCCAGATCCAGCTTATTTAAAATAAATCGATCCTCTAAATAGCCCTTTGCCCGCTCGATAAACTCAGAGTTTAATTCCTGATTTTGACTATACTCTTCCCCCAAACTCGACTCATCGATGTCCGCTTCTACGATCCCCCATGATTTAAGAATTTTGAGATGATCTAGCTGCAGAGAAGCGTCAGCAGCAAGAACAAATCTCCCGCTGGGGGTAAATAGATCCTCCGCCAGAACCATTCCTTCAGTTAAATCATCAATATAAATAAGTGCCAAAATATCAATCTTTCAAACAGAGCAAAACGACTCAAATAAAATAATTGCGGGGAGCATAGGAAATATAATTAAACGGGGCAACACCTTGATTAAACAGGCCCGCCTCCGAAATGAAATATTCCCAGGCTGAACAAAATAAACCCCAGGGAACAGCAGTTTCAATCGGTAGTCTCCGCAAAAGAATTCTTATCGACGGGGAATGCTGGCACTTGTGGTAAACCCCAAATTTGTCCATTGTATTCCAGCATGGTGCGGTCGGTAGAAAACTTTCCTCCAGCTGCTGTGTTGAGAATACTCATCCGGGTCCATTGCTGTTGATCCTGATAACCCTGTGCCACCAGTTTCTGGGCTGCGACATAACTAGCAAAATCAGCGGCGACCAGCCACGGGTCATGCGGATTTCTAATAGCGTGGATGATCGGATCAAATATCCCGGGTTCAAATTGGTTGAATTGCCCACTTTGTAATAGTTGCATCACTCGCGTCAAATCCTCATTAGCGGCAATGATCGCGTGCGGATCATAATTTTGACGCTGCTCTTCTGCTTCTTGTGTCGTCAATCCGAATAGAAAGAAGTTATCTTCACCAACCTCCTCACGAATTTCGATATTAGCACCATCCAGAGTGCCAATGGTTATTGCCCCATTCAGCATAAATTTCATATTACCGGTTCCTGATGCTTCCTTTCCTGCGGTGGAAATTTGTTCTGACAAGTCCGCTCCAGAACAGATCACTTCCATTGCTGAAACCCGGAAGTTTGGCAAGAACGCAACCTTAAGCTGGTGACCAATCGCCGGATCGTCATTGACCAGAGTGGCAACATTGTTAATCAACTTAATAATCAGCTTGGCCATAACATAACCGGGTGCGGCCTTGCCGCCAAACAGCACACAACGAGGGGTCCAGCCATCAAGATCGCCACGTTTAATCCGATCATACAGGTGGATAACGTGCAAAATATTCAGCAATTGACGTTTATATTCGTGAATTCGTTTGACCTGGACATCGAACAAAGAATCGGGATGAAAATCAACCCCGCAATCAGCCTTGACCAACGCGGCAAGACGCTGCTTGTTATCTTGTTTCACCTGCTGCCATTGTTGCTGAAATGCAAGATCTTCAGCCAATGGCTTCAAGCGACTCAGCTGCCCAAGATCGCTTACCCAACCTGAACCGATTTGAGCACTGATCAAATCACTCAATTTCGGATTGGAATATGCCAGCCAGCGCCTCTGGGTAACACCATTGGTTTTGTTGTTGAATTTTTGCGGCCATAGTTCGTAGAAATCGCGAAACAGCCCTTCCTGTAATAACTGTGAGTGCAACTCGGCTACCCCGTTGACAGAAAAACTACCGACAATCGCCAGATAGGCCATTCGGATCTGCGGATCCGGGCCCTCTTCAATCAGCGACATCCGCTGCTGCCGCGCAATATCTCCGGGCCAGCGCTCGGCTACCCGCTTCAAAAAGCGGGCATTGATTTCGTAAATAATATCCATTAACCGCGGCAGTAACTCCTGGAACATCCGTACCGGCCATTTTTCCAATGCTTCCGGCAGCAGCGTATGATTCGTATAGGCCATGGTCGTCCGGGTGATTTTCCAAGCCTGTTCCCAGTCCAATCCCTGTTCATCCATGAGCAAGCGCATCAGCTCAGCCACAGCGCAACTGGGGTGAGTATCATTCAGCTGAAAACAGTTTTTTTCGGCGAACTGACTCAGGTCAGTGCCTCTGGTTATGACCCACTTATCAAGCACATCCTGCAGGCTGGCCGAGGCAAGAAAATACTGTTGACGCAGGCGCAATTCCTTACCGTTCTCGCTGCTATCATTTGGATAGAGAACCATCGTAATTTTTTCTGCTTCATTCTTGTCCGCCACCGAGCCGGCATAATCACCTGAGTTGAATTCTTCCAGATCAAACTCCTCCGTCGCAGCCGCTTTCCACAGACGCAAAGTATTAACCGTACCGTTATGATAACCGGGGATCGGGACATCATAGGGGATGGCCAAAACATCCCGGGTATTGACCCAACGCATCCGGAGTTTTCCCGTAGCATCAGCGTAAATCACACTGTTACCGCCGAACTTCACTCGCTGACGATATTCGGGTCGTTTGATCTCCCAGCAATTTTCTGTTCCCAGCCAATGATCCGGCTCCTCAACCTGGTAACCATTCTCAATGTGTTGACGAAACATTCCATATTCATAGCGAATACCGTAACCTTGAACCGGTAGCTGCAGGGTGGCGCAACTATCCAGAAAACAGGCGGCGAGACGCCCCAAACCACCATTGCCCAACCCCGCGTCCGGTTCGATATCGGCCAGTTCTTCCATCTCCAGACAGATATTTGACAAGGTTTTGGTGAGTTCTTCTTCAATGCCGAGGTTCAGCACTGCGTTCCCCAGTGCCCGACCCATCAAAAACTCCAAGGACAGGTAGTGGGTTCGCTTGCAACCACTTTCTTCATAGGCGTAGCGGGTATTTTTCCAGCGCTCCATCATGCGGTCACGAATCACTAGAGCCAAGGCCTCATAGGCGTAGTGAGTCAAACGACAGTCTCGATCACGCCCCAGAGTGTTCGAATAGTAATGACGAAAATCACTTTCCAGCGCAGCAGCATCTGCTCCCAAAGGGGGAACTTCTGTTAATCCTGGACAGGCATCACCATTTTTAAACTGTTTATAATTCATGAGAAATACTTTCTGTTTGGATAAATTATCATCAATGGGCTTCTGCCCAGTTTCTTCCAGTTCCAATATCTACTTTTAACGGAACATCAAGAGATACTGCCGTTTCCATCTCGACTCTGATCAGTTCACGAACGTGCTCAAGTTCCTCTTCAGGAACTTCAAAAACCAGTTCATCGTGAACCTGCAGCAACATTTGTGTCTGCAACTGTTCAGTACAAAGACGCCGATCAATATTGACCATCGCCACCTTGATGATATCCGCAGCACTCCCCTGAATCGGGTAATTAATAGCATTCCGCTCGGCATAGCTGCGCACTGCACCGTTTGTGCTGGTGATTTCAGGAATGGCACAGCGCCGGCCAAGCAGCGTGGTCACATATTGATTCTCGCGTGCTTCAGCTTTTTTATCCTCCAGATATTTCAGAATAGCGGGATAACGCTCAAAATAATGGTCAATAAACTGCTGTGCTTCAGCCCGACCAATCCCCAGATCCTTAGCCAGGCTAACAGCGCCCATGCCGTAGAGAACACCGAAGTTGATGGTTTTAGCCTGACGGCGCATTTCATCTGTGACCATTTCGGGAAAAACATTAAATATCTCACTAGCAGTGCGTTTATGGATATCCTCCCCGGCGACAAAACTCTCCTTCAAGGCCGGGACATCAGCCATATGCGCCATCACCCGCAATTCGACCTGAGAATAATCAGCAGACAACAAAACCCAGCCATCTTCCGGGATAAAAGCTTCGCGGATCCGGCGCCCTTCCGCCGTCCGGATAGGGATATTCTGCAGGTTCGGGTCACTAGAAGAGAGCCGTCCAGTGGCAGTCACTGCTTGATTAAAAGAAGTGTGCAATCTTCCCGTTGCCGGATTAAGAAGTTTCGGTAATGCGTCTGTATAGGTGCTTTTCAGCTTACTGACGGAACGATAATCGAGAATTTTAGCAGTGATAGCATGTTCATCAGCCAAACTGCTTAAAACATCAACATTGGTCGACCAGCCGGTTTTGGTTTTTTTCCCCTTTGGCAATCCAAGTTTTTCAAACAGAACCTCTCCGAGCTGCTTGGGAGAATTGATGTTAAATGGCCCCCCGGCCAGGCCATGGATTACCCCCTCTAAAATTACCAGTTTTTCACCCAGCTGCCCGGAAAGTTCTCCAAGAAAGTCGGCGTCGATCCGAATTCCACGCCATTCCATACGGATCAGGACATTGACCAGCGGCATTTCAACTTCGCGAAACAGCTTTTCCGCATCTCCAGCAGGCAATTGAGGCAATAATTTTTCCGCCAGCCGCCAAGTCATATCGGCATCCTCAGCAGCGTAACGAACCGCTTTTTCCACCTCAACTTCGCTGAAGCAGATCTGTTTTTTACCACGACCCGTCATCTCTGCATAGGGAATCATCTGATGATTTAAGTGCTCAGCTGCCAAGGCATCAAGACCATGAGACTTAGATTGCGGATGAGTCACATAGGAGAGCACCATGGTATCAATATCAATTCCTGCTAACTCAATCCCGGCATTGCGTAACACCAGCGCATCATATTTAATATTCTGACCGATTTTTTTGTAGCGTGAATCCTCCAATAATGGGCGCAGTTTTTCCAATACTAATTCTTGAGGCAATTGCTGCGGCACCCCCAGGTAACTGTGGCCGACCGGCACATACCAGCCATGGCTGGGTTGCAGCGCAAATGAAAGGCCAACCAGTCCAGCCTGAACAGCGACCAGGCTCGTCGTTTCTGTATCCAGAGCAAAACGTCGGTTAGTCCTAAGCTGTTCAATCATGCGATCCAGTTCAGCTTCAGTCAGAACGACCAGATAATCTCCATCCTTTGAGTTCTTCAGCGTCTGTCCAGTAAACTTCTGTAATAATTTGTGAAATTCAAGTTGCTTGAACAAAACTTCCAAGGCATCCCGATCCGGGTCAACCAGAGTTAATTCATCCAGATTGACATCAATCTCAAGATCATAAATTAAATCCGCCAACGTTCTGGACAGCCTTGCCTGATCAGCAAATTCACGTAAATTTTCCTGACGCTTTTTGCCTTTCACTTGATCTATATTGGCCAGAAGGTTTTCAATCGAGCCAAACTCTTGAATCAAACTGCTGGCAGTTTTCTCACCAATGCCCGGGACTCCTGGAATATTGTCCGAACTGTCACCCGCCAACCCCAATATTTCTAATACCTGCTCTGGGGGAACCCCGAAACGCTCGATAACTTCATCCCGCCCTGATACTTTTCCCTTCATCGTATCGAGCAAACGCACTCGCTCACCAACAATCTGCATCAAATCTTTATCGCCGGTCACCACGGTGATATCCAATCCCTGAGCGGCATAGCGCTTAGCCAGCGTTGCAATAATATCATCAGCTTCATAACCGGACAGCTCTAGCGCTGGGAGGTTAAAGGCACGCACCATGGCTTTGATCACTGGAACCTGTGGCACCAGATCCTCCGGCATGGCAGACCGATTTGCTTTATACTCTGGATACAGTTTTTTCCGAAAGGTCGGCCCCTTGGCATCAAAGATGACGGCAACCCGATCGGGCTGCTCTTCACGCAGCAAGGTAAGCAGCATATTAGTAAAGCCATAAACCGCATTAGTCGCCTCCCCCTTGGAGTTGGAAAGATGACGAATAGCATAATAGGCTCGATAGATATAAGATGAACCATCAATCAGATAAACTCGTTCATTTTTGTGCGACATGTTCAGCCTTTCACTGTTTCGGGGATTTCGTTGAATTATTCCATACCCCAAGCTAAAGGGGAAGATTGGAAAATAAACCATCAGCAAAAAGATTTCCGAAACAGGAAGATTGACATTCCAAGTCTGATGTTATTATCTTCCCATATAGATATAGAAAAATAGCTGAGAAGCGGGTTCAAGCTATAAAATAGTGGAGAAGTAGAATGCACGATAATTTTGAAGATCACGACGAATCGATCGAATACGAAATTGAAGTTGAAACCGATACCGATGTCCACGCTATTCCGGATGACGGACTGGTTCTAGCACGGGACATGCTACCATCCCGACTGCCAATCATTCCGTTACGCCCACGTCCGGCATTCCCCGGGGTCATTATCCCGCTGACAGTCAATGGAAAAACACGTGTCAATACTATTAAACAAGCGATGGAGACCGATTCACGAGCAATCGGACTGGTCATGGTTCAGGAACTTGATGAGGAAGATTCAACTACCAACCTGCAGCGGGTCGGGGTCGCAGCAAAAATCCTAAAATTAATCCACACCGAAGATGACAGCGCCCACGTCCTGGTCAATAGCCTGGAACGTTTCAGCATTGATGATGTTTTAGAAAAAAATGGCATTATCTACACAGATGTCACCTATTTTCTCAGTACGGTCTATACCGAAACCCCAGAGCTGAGAGCCTACTCGATGGCGATTATCTCAACGCTCAAAGAACTGGTACAGATCAATCCCCTCTATTCGGAAGAGATTAAACTGTTTCTGGGCCGTACTAGCATGGACGACCCGGCTCGATTGACCGATTTTGCTGCTAACTTGACCAATGCTGATGGCTTCGAGCTGCAAGAAGTCCTGGAAACTTTCGACATTCACCGGCGCATCGACAAGGTTCTGGTTCTGCTGAAGAAGGAACTGGAAGTCTCCCGGCTGCAGAACAAAATTTCCCAACAAATAGAAGAAAAAATTTCTGCCCAGCAACGTGATTTTTTCCTGCGCGAGCAGTTTAAAGCCATCAAGAAAGAACTTGGCTTGGAGAAAGAGGGAAAAGTCACAGAAATCGAAAAATACCAGCAACGGCTAAAAAAGCTGATTCTGAACGATGAGGCACAAAAAGCGGTTGATGAAGAGATCGAAAAGCTCCAACTGATCGAGCCATCCTCTCCAGAATACAATGTCAGCCGCAATTATCTGGACTGGTTAACGATTCTCCCTTGGGGAAAATTCAGCAAAGACGCCTATGATCTGCAACGAGCCCGGCGGGTGCTTGATCGTGACCACTATGGGTTGGATGATGTCAAGGAGAGGATTCTTGAATTTATTGCCGTCGGTAAAATGAAAGGGAATATTTCCGGCTCTATTCTCTGCCTGGTCGGCCCCCCCGGCGTGGGGAAAACCTCCATCGGCAAGAGTATCGCCGACACATTGAAACGTAAATTCTACCGTTTTTCTGTCGGTGGCATGCGTGACGAAGCGGAGATCAAGGGACATCGGCGCACCTACATTGGTGCCATGCCAGGCAAGGCGATTCAAGCGATGAAGAGCGCCGGAACCGCCAATCCGGTGCTGATGCTGGATGAAATAGATAAAATTGGCGCATCGTTCCAAGGTGATCCGGCCTCAGCCCTACTGGAAGTCCTTGATCCAGAACAAAACGGGACATTCCGTGATCATTATCTAGACGTCCCTTTTGACCTGTCGAATGTGATGTTCATTGCCACAGCTAACCAGATGGACACCATTCCCGCGCCACTCCTCGACAGGATGGAGGTGATCCGCCTGTCGGGCTATATTCTGGAAGAGAAACTGGAAATCGCCCGGCGCTTCCTGATCCCCAAAGCACTAAAAAGCCATGGCATGACCAAAGCTCAAGTCAGCATCAATAAAGCGGCAGTGGCTGACATGGTTAATCGCTACGCCAGAGAGGCTGGGGTGCGTGGACTGGAAAACAAGATTAAAAAAATCATGCGTAAGGCGGCAATGGAATTTGCCGAAGGACGCGAAGAAAAAGTCCGAGTCACCAAGCACGACATTGAACATTATCTCGGCAAACCGGTATTTGCTGAAGAAGAACTGATCAAAGATACTCCAGGGGTGGTCACTGGCCTGGCCTGGACCCGCATGGGCGGAGCCACTCTGCAGATTGAAGCAACCTCAATGAAGAGCAAGACAAAAGGCTTCAAACAGACAGGACAACTGGGCAAGGTGATGGTTGAAAGTTCAGAAATTGCCTATTCTTACGTCATGGGACATCTTGACCAATACCAGATAGCGGAAGATTATTTCGATAGTCACTTCATTCATCTGCACGTTCCGGACGGAGCAACCCCGAAAGATGGCCCCTCAGCTGGCGTCACTATGACCACCGCTCTATTATCAATGATCATGAACAAGCCGGTACGCCGAAAACTCGGCATGACAGGTGAATTGTCCCTGACTGGCAGTGTCCTGCCAATCGGTGGCGTCAAGGAAAAAACCATTGCTGCTCGACGAGCCGGGTTAACCAGCTTGATCTTTCCGCAGGAAAATAAAAAAGACTACGAAGATCTGGCAGATTATCTGCGCGAAGGGATTGAAGTCCATTTTGTAAAAAACTATCCAGACGTTTTTAAAATTGCCTTCAGTGCTTAATACTTGATGAACAGGAGAAATAAATGACCGCCGAAGAAATAAAATCAGCCCTGTTGGGGCTTTCGATCGAAGAGAAAAAAACTTTCATCATCAACACCCTGCCCGAGCTGACCAAAGAGGTTATTAAAGAACCAGGCTTCATGATGCAGCTGTTCCCGGTATTGCTTGGCATCCTCAAGGAGAGCGGGATGGACCTGCAGCAACTGTTACAATTTGCAACGATGATGGGTGAACAACAGAATCAGGAATAGAAAACACCTACAACCAAACCACCACTCATATAATTTTGGAGTCCACATATAATGCGAGTTTTATCCGGCATCCAGCCATCCGGGTCCCTCCATCTGGGTAACTTCTTTGGCATGATGCAAAAAATGATAAATTATCAGGAGCAGGAAGATCTGTTCTGCTTCATCGCCAACTACCATGCCATGACCAGCCTTTCAGATGGCAAAGTGCTAGCCAAGGGAACCCTGGAAGCCGCCGCCAATTTCCTCGCACTAGGGCTTGATCCCGAAAAGAGTACCTTCTGGGTACAGTCGGATATTCCAGAAGTTCAGGAACTCAGCTGGATTCTCTCCAACTTTACCCCTATGGGACTTCTGGAGCGTTGCCACAGTTATAAAGATAAGGTCTCTCAGGGAGGCAGGCCCAATCATGGATTGTTCGCATACCCGGTCTTGATGGCAGCAGATATTCTGCTTTTTCAAAGTGACCGCGTTCCCGTTGGCAAGGATCAGAAACAACATCTGGAAGTAGCTCGTGACATCGCCATAAAGTATAACAATGAGTATGGTGAGGTCTTCATCGTCCCGGAACCTGAAATAGATGAAGATGTCGCAACTATCCCCGGACTGGACGGTCGCAAGATGAGCAAGAGCTATGGCAACACCATCGACCTGTTCTTGGAAGAAAAAGCTCTGCGCAAACAGATCATGCGAATCGTCACCGATCCAACCCCGGTTGAAGAAGCCAAGAACCCGGACAGCTGCAATATTTTTCAGATATATCGATTATTTTTAAATAAGCAGGAAGTTGAAGATCTGCGCCAGCGGTACCTGACCCCCGGTCTTCGTTATGGTGATGTCAAACAGGAGCTATTTGAAACAACTCGTGATTTTTTTGCTCCCTATACTGAAAAACGGAAGGAATACCTGGCTGATCCTGAAGGGTTGAGGAAAATACTGGCAGCAGGTGAAGAAAAGGCTCGCTATATTGCTAATAAAACCTTGCGCAAGGTACGCAAGAAGGGTGGATTGCTCTACTAATAAAACCTATTCGGGGGACATCGTAACAAAGAGAGGTCCTCCGAATACTTTCGCTACTCTTCTTCACGGGTGAAGGTGATAAATGCCATTCCCGGACGGCGACTGGCTTCGCGCATAGCAAAATGGATCCCTTCCAGCTGCCAGCCCTCAACTGTCCAGGTATTAAGAATCTTTTCCAGACTCAGGTCATCAACCTGACTGGTTTCCACAACCTTATAGATCAGCATAGTTCAACCCTCTTCAATCTCAGACAATACACAGAACCGGTTATTTGGTAACGATGACAATACAAGCTAAGCAGCAATACTATTTCAGATTGCAGATCAGTCAACAAGAATTTCTGCGTTACTATCAGGGTACTGCCAGTTCGGCCAAAGTGATCTCGGAATGTGGAAAGCGACTCCATTTTCCGGCAACACGGTTGCGTCCTTTTCTATCCCATACGGGGATCAACGGGCGGTTTTTATTAACCATCGATAGCAACAACCGCTTTATTAATCTACAACAACTTTCCTAAGAAAATTGGTATCCACCCTGCCTCTCTCTAACCACAATACCCTTTCCACCAATGGCGGATGAGAATAGTAAACCGCAGCATACAGAGGATGAGGAAACAAATTACTCAAATTCTCCCGTGCCAGCGTTACCAATCCCGAGGCCAATTCCTGACCACTGCCAACCATGTTGATGGCAAACTGATCGGCCTGACGTTCATGGCGGCGTGACCACCAACTGCTTAAGGGCGTCCAGAAAAATCCCAACAGAGAACCAATCCAGCCCAAGACCAGTACTTGACCGGCAAAAGAAAGTTGTTCCAAACCCAACCAACCAGGTAACACGTGACTGTTCAACAGCATAAAAGCCAGCCAACAACTGAATAATGCCATCACCTGACTTTTGATCAATCGTTGGCGCAGATGACCGCAACGCCAATGGCCTAATTCATGCGCCAGCACCGCCAACAGCTCCTGGTTATTCAACTGTTCCATCAGCGTGTCAAACAGCACCACCCTTTTAACCTTACCGATCCCGGTGAAATAGGCATTGCTGTGACCGCTACGTCGGGAGGCATCAACCTGCAACACTTTGCCCGCATGCGCGCCCGACTTTTCGAGTAAATCACGAACTTCAATTTCCAGATCAGCTTTTGCCAGCGGGGTAAATTTAAAAAATAGTGGTTCAATCAAATAGGGTGACAAATACATAAGAAACAGGGAGACAGCAACCCAGAAACCCCACACCCAGAGCCACCAGCTTTGTGGCGCTAATTGCACCAGAGCCAGAGCCCCACCTGCCAGCAGAACAAACAGCACCGAACCCAGCAGAAGTGATTTCAGCAGATCTGCACACCAAAGTTGAAAGCTCATCCGGTTAAAACCGAAGCGATCTTCCAAAACAAAATTTCTGTAGAGAGAGAAAGGAAGACCAAGGAGCAGTTGCACCAGAGCCAGGAAGCCAAAAAACAACAATCCACTGAAAATAAAATTGTCTGTATAAGCAGAAATCCAGTGATCGTACCAGGGGAGCACCCCCCCAAATAAAAACACCAGGGTTAATAGCACGCCAAACATATTTTCGACTAAACCAACACGATCCCCTGCCAAAGCATAGGCTTCACTATGATTCAGTTGTTCTTCATCAATCTGACCAGCAAAAGCGTCCGGCAATGGCTGACGAGCCTTTTGCCGGTGCCGGATATTGATCCAATCAAGGGCAAAGCGGATCGCAACGACAATAAGATAGACAGATAACAGTAGTAGTTGCATTTATTTCGAAGCCCTTTCCAGACGCAGCAGGTCCCCTTCTTCAGCCCAATCGGGCAGGTGCAGTCGCAGTTGAGAATTCGGCTGTCCGGCTGGAAGGAAGTCACCGGCAAAATTCTGAATCGCATCGACACGAAATTTCTGTTGGTGCATCTTCGGACCGATCAATTCAATTTCATCTCCAAGCAAAAAACGATTACGCCCTTCAACCCAGAGACCTTGTTCATCGCTTCGAACAAAGCCGACAAAATCGTGGGTGCGGATATAATGGGTATCATCGGCGTGGATTTTGGCATCTTCGTGACCAAATAGAAAACCGGTATCGTAGGGACGATGGCTGACCTTCTCCAATTCCTCCCGCCAGAGCGGATCCAGATCAGTTGGATCAACACAGAGCCGGTCAATAGCATCGCGATAAATACGCGCCGTTGTCGCCACGTAGTAGAGACTCTTCATCCGCCCTTCAATCTTGAAGCTGTCAATCCCCGCAGCCAGCAATTGCGGCAGTTGCTCCACCAGACAGAGATCACGGCTGTTCATGATATAGGTGCCACGATAATCTTCTTCGATGGCAAAACTCTCCTCTGGTCGCGTTTCTTCGACCAGCGCATAATTCCAGCGACAAGGTTGAGCGCAGTCACCACGGTTAGCACTGCGCCCCAGCAATGCGGTCGACAACAGGCAGCGCCCGGAATGAGCGACACACATGGCACCATGGACAAAACATTCAAGTTCTACCTCGGTCTGCCCGGCAAAACCGCAGATATCATCCAGAGTTAATTCTCTCGCCAGATTAATGCGACTGACTCCGTTACTACGCCAGAATTCAGCGGTCTGCGGATTACAACTGTTACTCTGGGTAGACATATGTATCGACCGTTGCGGGTCAATTCTGCGGATAGTTGCCAGCGCTCCGGGATCGGCAATGATATAAGCATCCAGATCAAGCGTTTTCAACTCTTCAAGCAGGTTTTCCAAAGCAGAAAATTCGGCTGGCCGCAACGAAGCGTTGAGGGTCAGATAAAGGGCAACACCGGCCTCACGCGTCAACTGTCGGGCAGTCCGTAACTGTTCTAAGTCAAAGTTTCCGGCGTGCGCCCGCAAACCAAAATCGGCTGTCCCCAAATAAACAGCATCAGCACCAAAGCGGATCGCTGTTTTCAGCTTTTGCATATCCCCGGCAGGCATTAGTAGTTCAGGATGGTGTTTCTTTGTTTTTTGGATCATTTCATATTCCCCAGTTTTTTATTTACACAAACAACTGACGGAGCATAACATAAATATCCAACCTGAAGCAGTATGACCTTCCCCCGGTTTAGTGGACACCGGGTTAGGCTGCAAGTTTGAAATAGATCGCCTCAAAGTTTGCCGGGCTTTTGTAGCCCAGAGTCGAATGAAGGTGACTGCGGTTATAAAATCGCTCGATGTAATCAAAAATGCTTTGTCGTGCGTGGAAGCGGGTTGGGTATCTCTGATGAAATACCATCTCCTGCTTCAAACTGCCAAAGAAACTTTCAACCGGGGCGTTGTCCCAACAGCCCCCTTACGACTCATGCTGCTGCATGAAACAGAAAATCACTTCGGGTCGTTGGAAAAGATGACCATCGCTTTTTTAGAATGTCACGCTCCATCTTCAGACGTGAAAATCAGCGGCTGAGGCGGCTGAGTTCTTCAGCTTCACAGATCTGCTTTCCCTTGCCGGGAAAAGCCTCAGCGGGATTCTCGCCAATCCATTTGTAAAGCGTGTTGGGGTGGATTTCCAGATCTCTGGCCACCTCGGTTACTGAGTGATCGCTGCCGGTTACCAAATGTACCGTCTCGATCTTAAAATCACGGGGATAACGTTTTCTCTTCGAAACCATGACAGTCCTCCTGATGCTGTTTTAGCAGCTTTTCGGACTGTCCACAATTTCAAGGGAAGGTCAATTTATACCTTTGTCAAAACTTAGACCTTCTGGAAGGGTAAAATCGACTGAATGGGCAGATGGTGGAAATTGCAAATATAACCAGTTGTGAAATTTGTTAAAGTGATCCGATATTCTTTTTCAAAAGTGGAATCCTGATTTTTGATAAGCTAAGTCTGTACGATTTGTACTTAGATGACGCAGGATTCCATTCTGGCACAATTGTTTTTACCTAGACCATTTTTTATTGCAATATCAACAACACACAGATAACGATCCACAAACTGGGGAAACTTCCACTACTTAACGAACTATTAAAGCAGGATTTATTGATGCAGCTTGACTGGAAAGACACAAAACCACTCAATGGTTATCTCTGCATTCTCTTAGCAGCAGTCCTGTTTGGAACTTCTGGCACAGTACAAGCGCTGGCCCCAGAAGAAGCCCAGCCTGAAGTTCTTGGTGCCATTCGTCTTGCAATCAGCGGGACGTTTTTCGCTGTCATCACCTTGCTTTTCAAACGACCACAACTAAGAAAACGTTGGCCCATAATTCCAACCATCAGTGCTTCAATTTCTGCCGCTGCATTACAAATCTGTTTTTTTGGTGCACTCTCTAAAACTGGAGTTGCTTTGGGAACTTCCATTTTCATCGGTAGCTTTCCGGTGTTTACCGGCGTGTTTTGTTATATTATTTACCGAGAAAAGCCCAAGATCGGAAGAGCCCACGGCGGAAATCCAGTCACTGGTGTAGATAG
>JASJGU010000127.1:0-2908 GCA_033791385.1 Desulfuromusa sp. | reverse complement strand
TGGACCATCATCGGGCTTGGCTTTATTGCTTTTTCTGTGATATTCCAGGCCCTGGTAATGCTGACCCGGATCAACATTCTCAAACCGATCGTTCTGGTCGGAACCTTCGCCCTGGCCATGGCTTTTGCCGCCAACGACCTGGTCAATTTCATCGGCGTTCCCTTGGCCGGCTTTAACTCCTTTGTCCTGGCCAATAGCGGCCCCGACCCCTTGACCACCTCCATGGCGGCGTTGCAGAAAAAAGTGCCCACCAGCACCTTCTTTCTGCTTGCGGCGGGCGCTATCATGGTGGTAACCCTGTGGCTGTCACGCAAGGCGCGTACCGTGACCAAAACCGAACTCAGTCTGGGCCGCCAGGATGAGGGGCTAGAACGTTTCGATTCGACCCCGCTGTCCCGGATTGTCGTGCGAATGGCATCCACGCTGATCGACGGCAGCAGCCGGGTGTTTCCCAAATCCATCCGACACTGGAATCGGCGCCGGATGGATACCAAAGGCTACCTGCCGCCCCTGGGTTACGACGGCACCGTCCCCGAGTTCGACCTGCTGCGGGCCAGCGTAAACCTTATGGTGGCCAGCGCCATTGTCTCCTGGGCTACCAGCATGAAACTACCGCTCTCAACGACTTACGTTACCTTCATGGTCGCCATGGGAAGTTCGCTGGCCGACAAGGCCTGGGGCCTCGAGAGTGCTGTTTACAGGGTTACCGGCGTACTAACAGTAATCGGCGGATGGTTCTTTACCGCGCTCATGGCTTTCACCACCGCCCTGGTTTTTGCCTTTGCCATCATTTATTCCAGCGGCATTGCCGTGATTCCACTCCTCGGCCTGGTCATATTCATTATCATTCGTAATATCAAAATACATGGACGCAGGGAAGAAGCCGCAAGGGATCTGGACATTCTCGACCTGAAAAGGGTGACCGAAGCCGATTATGCCGTCCGCACCTGTTTTGAGCATAGCGGTCGCTTCCTTTCAATTGTCCGTGCCGACTTTTCTTCCTGTTTTGACGGCATCCTCAAACAGGACCGCAAGCAGCTCGAACAATTGCGCCGCCAGACAAAGAAAATCCAGACATGGTCAAATATCATCGTGGCCAATATTTACAAAGCCATCCGCCTGCTGCAGCAAGAAAACGTTAAAAGTGCAGGGAGTTATATCACCGTCATCGCAGCCCTGCAGGAGATCACCGAAAGTCTCCGCGACATGACCCTGCGCTGCCACGTGCACACCTCAAATATGCACACCCGGCTTCTGCCAATTCAGCGGAAAGAGCTGGAGCAGTTGCGACAGCACGTGGAATCGTTGCTGGATGAGTCGTCCGCCATGCTCCTTAAAAACGAACCCTATGACTACCAGAAACTGGCGGCCCACTATATCGCCCTCAAGGAAACTGTTGACGAATATGACCACAATCAAATCGGCCGGATCACCAGAGGGGTTTCGAAAACCCGCCTGAGTGTGCTTTTTTACGGTATCAGCAATGCTTCCCGCAAGATCAGCAAGCAGACCCTGAAGCTTCTGAAAACCTTTGATGAAACTTTTAAGCTTGAAGAAAAAACCGGGGTACAGGATACAGAAAACGAACAGACACCACCGGAAAATACCAATTGAAGGACCGTTCAAAGTTCCGCACATGACGTAGAGCGGTAAACTGACTCATTGCACGCTTTGAAAAAACAAAACGCCTTCACACATACAAGTGGAGGCGTTTTACTTGGTAATGCAGATTTTATTGACCTCTTGATAGCATCTCTGGCTCCGGTCTTTTGGGTGCAGTGATTACCCAAGGTCCAATTAATCCTTAGAAGATGCAAAAATCGATTATAGGATGATTTATGGGAAACCACTCCGCCGAAGGGGCAACTCCAGAGCGACAAGTGGCAATGACAAAAAGGCCCACCAGTTTCATGGTGGACATTTTTGCGTTCTATTTATCGTGATTTATGAGAATTGGGTTTTTCTACAGCTTCAACGTCCTGCTAAGTTACGACACAGTGATTCAGCTGTACGCACAGCCATCTTTTGATCCTCACCGAGTACAAATCCTGTGACAACATGGGTTCCATTCGCATGTGGATGGTTCTCGCCATTAAAGAGGCGAGTGGGGACGAACCGCCCTTGATCGATCGCACCTTTAAGGCGATTTTTCAAGGTTTTGAATTCACAATGCGGGGTTGCCTGAAAAGAATAGCTGACTGGAAAGTCCGAATTAGATGTTGCCGAATCATGAAAGAGCAACTGCGTTGAAGAAGAATTAAAGCGAAAATTTGGATCGAAAACAACCAGCTTGCCGTTAGTTTTTAACCCGATATCTAGTCCTGCAATTCCTCTGAACCCCTTACGGCGGGAAGTTTCTCCGATCAGGGTCGCCAGTTGCTTGCCTGCTTCAGGAAAAGCATTTGTAGGATCGATCAGACTTCCTACCTGTCGGGCTGGCGACGAAAAAATCTGCTCCGCCCCACCAATACAGATTGCTTCATTTTCATCGACAACAATCCCTGCACACCAGCATGTTGAAATTTCTTCCCACTCTTCGACAAGTATAGACGGTATACTTTCACGATACTTGGCAAACCATTGACGAGCTTTATTCAAATCCTCTTGGTTCCGACATGGTTGCACAGCAAACCCCCAGCCAGTTGCCGCATCGCTGGCTGATTTAAAAAAAACAGGTTTCGCTGGAGTGAACTCGGAAAATTCTTCATGACTCAGGATCTTCCTTTTTGGCAAGAACTCCAAAGAAACGAGCTCGCCTAAATTAGTTTTGGCATTGAGCGACCGATACAGCTCATTTGAGACAAGCTGACTGTTATCCGAAAAACGTCCGGAACGTAACGGATAGGGGCTAAAAAGCCGCTTCCCCTGAGAAATCATATCGTCAGCAAGCATTTCCGCTTCTTCTGCA
>JASJGU010000126.1:0-3171 GCA_033791385.1 Desulfuromusa sp. | reverse complement strand
AGTGACGGAACCGGTAAGACCAAAACGATTTAGCCAGATAATAACGGATACAGTAAAAAAGAATCCAACGCATCGAAGGGCCGACCTTCCGACTGGGAACTTCAACGGTTTCATCAGGTGGAGTAAGACACAAATCCGGATCGGAACAGAATCGCGAATATCCGTTAACACCACCTTCTTCGAGAGTTATCCAGTCCGGCCGGATATAACCCTCTTCAAAGGCATAAACCTTAATCCCAAATGCCCGTGATTGCTCAATGGCAATACTGTGCAGGCTACGACAGTCACCAAAAACCACCAGGTCGGTAATTCGATGCCGCTGCAGCAAGTCGGAAACATAAGCCGGCCAGTCATACTGGGAACCGGTATAACTAATAGCATCAGCGCTATTCCAGTCGATCCAGTCTCCACCATTAAAATTAACCCGGAGAACCCTGGCGCCAGAATCTCGAAGCCGACCGCCTAACTCTTTAAAAAATGGTCCGTGTGGCCCCTGTAAAAACAAATATGACTTTTGCATTTCCCCAAACCCCGATGCTGTCACAGCGAAAGGCAGCATGTCAGAAAGAACCCAACTTATTTAGTCTACCCAAAGGCATTGCTTTCCAATGAAAGAATTCAACCTCCAAATTATATTCCCTCCAGCTAATTTTGAAAGCAAGCCGATTTCACAATAAAAAATGGATTCAACAAATTTTCTTTATTGTACAACAAATATTGACCCTCAGGTGTTTGCACAATCCCTCCGGCTGCTTCAACGACTGCATGGCCTGCTGCGGTATCCCACTCCATAGTTGGTCCCAAGCGGGGGTAAAGATCTGCTTTTCCCTCAGCTACGACGCAAAGCTTGAGAGAACTCCCTATTGGGAGAGCTTCTTTGACCCTGATGTCCTTCAAGTAAGCCTCTAACTCCGGAGAAGGGTGTGAGCGGCTCATAACGACCGTCAGTCCTTCATCAGACATCACGCCGGACGCTTTGATAGGTATGGGATCCTCTATCCCATACTGGACCCAGGCCCCGGAATTTTTCTTCCCGGAATACAACCTGTTGAGTGCGGGGGCATAGACAATACCAATAGCTGGCTGGCCCGATTTAATCAGAGCAATATTGACCGTGAATTCCCCGTTTCGCTTGATGAACTCTTTTGTCCCGTCCAATGGGTCAACCAGCCAAAAACATTGCCAGTCTTTGCGCTCTGCATATGGAGTTGTCAAACCCTCTTCGGACAAAATAGGTACGTCCGGCCAATTCTTCTGCAATCCAGCAACAATAACTGCGTGAGACGCCTTATCAGCGACGGTCAAGGGTGACTTGTCCTCTTTGTATTCAACCTTCAGATTGTCATCATAGACCGCCATAATTGCATCACCAGCATTTCTGGCAATTTCCTGCAGAATCGCGACATCAAAATCCAGGAGCCTTATCACCAATGTAATTTCATCATTAACACTGCCAGCTACCACATAGTGCCATCAGGTAAAAGTTGTGCGCCGTCCTCAGCCAAAACTTTTTGCACGATCTCTTCCGCAATGTCATCTGCCGATTTAATCCCGGCGGGAGCTAAAATTTCTGGATTTTCGGGAACTTCATATGCAGAGTCGACTCCAGTAAAATTCTTCAGTTCTCCTGAGCGAGCCTTTTTGTATAGACCTTTGGCGTCCCTTGTTTCGCATATTTCGATCGGCGTACTCACGTAAACCTCCCAAAACTCGCCTTCTTCCAACATCTCCCTCGCCATTTGCCGTTCGCTTTTAAATGGCGAGATAAAAGACGCAAGAACAACCATCCCGGCATCGACAAACAGCTTTGCCACTTCAGCAACTCGGCGGATATTCTCCACTCGGTCAACATCGGTGAAGCCCAAATCGCGGTTCAGCCCATGCCGAACATTATCGCCATCCAACAGATAGGTATGCTTACCGAGAGAGTGCAGTTTTTTTTCAACCAGATTGGCAATAGTTGACTTGCCGGAGCCAGAGAGCCCGGTAAACCAAAGCACACGAGCTTTCTGTGCCTTAGCGAGTGCGCGACATTTTTTGTTTAGATCCAGTGCCTGCCAGTGGATGTTCGTAGCACGGCGCAGGGCAAAATCGATCATCCCGGCACCGACGGTCGCATTGTTAAGGCGGTCAATCAGAATAAAATTACCCGTTCCCCGGTTTTCTTGATAGGGATCGAAGGCGATTGCCTTGCCCAGAGATAAGTTGCAAACACCTATTTCATTCAATGCCAGAGTTTTCGCCGCCTGGTGTTCCAGGCTATTGACATTCACCTTGTATTTCAATGCCGTAACCTGTGCCGCGACAGTCGTTGCACCTGTTTTCAGAAGATAACTGCGGCCGGGCAAGAGAGGCTCCTCATGCATCCACACCAGACGAGCCTCCATTTGATCTGCGTGTGCTGGGCGTTCATTCGCTGCTGATAGAAGATCGCCACGGCTGATATCGATCTCATCAGTCAACGTTAAGGTAATGGACTGGCCCGCGATCGCCTTTGGCAAATCACCATCCATGGTTACAATTCGTGCAACCGTGCTGGTCTGTCCAGAAGAAGGAACAACAATCTCGTCCCCAGGTGAGATTACTCCGGAAGCGATTGTTCCTGAAAAACCACGGAAATCCAAATCAGGCCGATTGACCCACTGAACAGGCATCCGGAATGGCTTGCTCAAGACATCATTGCTAACATCTGCCGTCTCCAGATACGCCAGCAAAGTCGGTCCATGATACCAATGGGTTTTAGGGCTAGGGGAAACGATATTGTCCCCGTTTAGCGCCGAGATAGGAATTGCGGTGATACTTTCAAAGCCCAACTGCACGGAGAATTTCTCGTATTCCTCTTTGATTGATTCAAAACGCTCTTCAGAGTAATCGACCATGTCCATTTTATTGACCGCGAGAACAATATTGCGAATCCCAACCAGGGATACCAGATAGCTGTGCCGACGGGTTTGGGTAAGAACACCTTTACGGGCATCGATGAGAATAACTGCCACCTGCGCTGTTGAAGCGCCAGTCACCATGTTGCGGGTATACTGCTCATGCCCTGGAGTATCTGCAACAATGAACTTGCGCTTGTCGGTTGAGAAGAATCGGTAGGCGACATCTACGGTAATCCCCTGCTCTCTCTCGGCCTGCAGACCGTCGAGTAACAGGGCATAATCTATATCT
>JASJGU010000125.1:0-12003 GCA_033791385.1 Desulfuromusa sp. | reverse complement strand
AGACACCTCCAACCTTGCATAGTCAACATATTGTGGTATTCTTGTGCGACTTTGCCATAGTCGCACGAAGTGATTTATAGAATATCCGGGCCAGGAGGTCAAATTGTCACTATTACGCTACCGTTTCGCAACGATTACTGTCTTGATGATTTTCATCTCAGCCGAGCTTCTCTTCCCGATTGGATCTTTGTCAGAAGACACGCAGACTCGGCACCTGTTTAAGATCGAGCGCAGCAAGAACATCAATATCGTGCAGTATGATGTTCAGATAAAAGCAGACGGTAAACTTGATCCCAAGAAACCTGTGGTTGTCTACTGGGTCAGACACGCAAAAGACGGACAAAAAGAAGATCTCAAGTGGACTGAGAAGAACTTTGCCTACGGGTTCAAGACTAAATACAACTCCAAGACAAACACTGCCAACTTAGACATGGTCGCCAAGATAAATCGAAAGATAAAAGTTCATGAGGTACAAGGGGAGTATCGGGCCGAGACGAATATCAATGGTCAATCTGCCTACCTTGAAAAAATTTTCATCAGCTCCAAGGGGAAAGGTGTGTCCACCGAAATCACCGCTATGGAGTTGTTTGGTAAAGACGTAAAAACCGGAGAAGATCGTTACGAGGAGTTTAAACCTTAATTTTAAGGCTGAGTTCCTCAGTTCAAGGACGTAAGCGCTGCGTCCACTTCTGTAACGCAACGAGTTGTTGAACAATTAGACTCTGAATTTTTTCATCGGCGAGGTTGCCTTCTGCGTCAAAGCTGCCAGTGAAGGCATTGCAGAAAACCTCCGGTTTATTCAACAGGTGTAGATCGAGAAATACGCAAACCTGACGCAAATGATATTGCGCTCGTGAAGTCCCCATGCCGCCTCCGGAACCCATAATTGCTGCCGGCTTGCCGCTCAGCAGACGATTGTCTGCTTCCCGCGAAGCCCAATCCAAAGCGTTTTTCAGTGCCGGAGCAAAAGAGTAGTTATACTCTGGGCAAGCCATAAGCAGGGCATCGGCTTGTTCAATGTTGGTCATTAGGACCTCTACGGCCATGGGTTTCTCAGTGAGATCGGGGTTATAAAAAGGCACCTTGGAAAGATCGGCAATTTTGATCTCTATCCCCGCAGGTGCATGTTCTTGAGCATAGCGCAGCAGACCGGAATTGGTGGATTTACCACGCAAGCTGCCACAAATGCCGAGTACCTTTAACAATTCCATCTTTTCCTCCCATCAATTGTTCTACTTAGGTCATAGGAACTTCAATACACAGTAGTTCCGCCTGGCTCTGTGCACTGATTAGCACCTCTTGGCCAACCGTTAAACCGAGACCATCACGCCGCTCAAGTTCATTCCCTTCGATCTCAACCTGTCCGCTGATGACGAAAAAGTAGAGGCCCGTTTCCGACCGTCGCTTGTGATAACGGATTGAAGTTCCCGCATCAAAATCAGCCATTGAAAACCAAGAATCCTGATTGATCCAGATCGCCCCAGAATCCTTATCCGGAGAGACCAGAGTCTGAAAGTGATTCTGGCGGTCGCTTTGATCAAACAGTTGTTGGCCGTAGCGCGGGGTGATGTTCTTCTCTTTGGGTAGAACCCATATCTGAAGGAAATTGACATCATCCTGCTCCGAGTTGTTGAATTCTGAGTGGGTCAAGCCAGACCCTGCCGACATGATCTGGACTTCGCCAGCGTTGATCACATGTTTGTTCCCCATGCTGTCCTGATGCTGTAATGAACCGACCAGCGGGATGGAAACAATCTCCATGTTTTCATGGGGGTGGGTGCCAAAACCCATTGCCGGTTTCACGATGTCATCGTTGATCACTCGTAATAGACCGAAGTTCATCCGCTCGGGATTGTAATAATTGGCGAAACTAAATGTATGCTTGCTGACCAGCCAGCCGTGATCTGCCAAGCCACGGGTGGCAGATTTGTGCAGAATTTTCGTCATGGTCATTATCCTTTCAACGGTCTACCTTGTCACAATCCTCAGCGGCAGACTGATTTGGTCGAACACCAGATGTATGCCAAGGTGCTTGAAGAATTTAGTTGAGCCGTAGATCACTCCCCAGCGAGTCCGGTCAAAATCAAAATGGACTTCAGCGGCAACTTTTCCATCTTCTACCGCGACAATGATTGTCGGTGAAAAGAAATTTGACATCGAAATAAATTGATAAAATTATCCCCGAAAACCAAGCTTCTTCAACAAAACCCCAAGCTGAACTTGTTCTTCATCAGACAACACTTCAAATTTCCGAGTGACAATTTCAGCATGCCTAGGGAACACCCTGGCAATCAACGTTTGTCCCTCGGCAGTCAAGGTCACGGTAACCATCCGGCGATCACTAGATGAACGCAGCCGCTTCACCAGAACCTTCTTTTCAAGACTATCGACGACGGTCGTAAGGTTGGCATTACTCTTGAGAATCTTTTGGCTTAATTCACTCTGGGAAAGTGGCCCAAGGTGATACAAGGCTTCCAGCACCGCAAACTGGCTGTGAGTGAGGTTATCTTCCTGCAGGTGGCGGTGAATATCGTTCGTTGCCCGGTTGGTAGCACGCATCAATTTGACATAAACATTAAGAGCATGGGGTTGGAGCTGTTTGTCTTCCATCGAACCTCCATTGTTTCGATATCGAAACTTACGACATAGAATATCACTGAAATGGTTACATATCAACCCGTTACGAAATAAAAAATGGTGTTGCTTTCTGGTCCTTAAAAAAGCGATAAAATAAGCGCCTTTAAAGCTCCGCATGGAAGACAGAAATGGCCCAACCTAACTTCTGAAAGATTGAGCCCTGCAGACTCTGGGTATGTGTCTTCTTGTGCTTGTCCCTAACGGTATTGACCTGATTTATAATTTTCAACATTCGACTTCTATTTTTTGACTGAGGATATCTCGGTTCTCTCCACAATAAATACCGAAGACTCTCATTTTTTCTCGTCCGGATAATTTGCTCGGCTTGGATCGATTTTACTTAACCTTTATTTCCCCCAATCCTCTATAATCGCCATCCTATTATTGCTTGCGAGACTATCAGCCATGTTTAATTTTATTTCTTCAGACAGTATTGACCAGCTTCGCTATTCGATAAAGGAGGCGGGTGGGAACGAAATATTTGTTCTCGGTCAGACCGATGCCGACCGTCGCATTGTTCAGGTCGAAGTGTTGGCGCGTGGCTCAGAAAATGCTGTCCCCGCGATTCTACAGACCTGTAGCTATGGTGATGTGGTTATTCATAATCACCCAAGTGGCGATCTGCGCCCTTCTGCTGCAGATATTGAAGTTGCCGCAAAATTTGGATCATTAGGGGTCGGTTTTTACATCGTCGATAATGGGGTTGCTGATTTATATCGAGTTGTTGAGGCATTTGCCGAAAAAGACACTCAAAAAATTGAACCTGATCAAATTGCCGGTTTGCTGGGTGCGGACGGTGTCATCGCCAAAAAGCTCCCCGATTATGAAGATCGCCCGGAACAGTTACACATGGCATTTGTGGTTGCCGATGCGTTCAATAAAGGGCAACTGGCAGTGGTTGAGGCGGGTACCGGTACCGGAAAAAGTCTCGCCTATCTGGTGCCGGCATTGCTCTGGGCGCGTGCCAATCAGGAACGGGTGGTTATTTCAACTCGGACGATTAATCTTCAGGAACAATTGATCCGTAAAGACCTGCCTTTTTTGCAACGAGCGACCAAAATTGAATTCCACGCCGTACTGGTTAAGGGGCGCAGTAATTATTTCTGTCTCCGGCGAGGTGAAACCGCTGGTCGTGAATTGGGCTTATTTGATCAAGAGCAGGTTGAAGAATTACAACAGATGATCCAATGGGCCGAAACCACAGCAGATGGCTCGAAGGAGGATCTCTCTTTTATTCCCACTTATCAGGCCTGGGAGGAAGTTTGTTGTGAGGCCGATCAGTGTGCGCGGGTGCGCTGTCAATACTACAGTCGTTGTTTCTTCCATAAGGCTCGGCGACGGGCAGCACGAGCCGACATTCTGGTGGTTAACCATGCTCTGTTGCTTTCTGACCTGGCGCTGCGGCAGGAGACTGACAATTATTCGGCAACAGCGGTTTTACCGCCTTTTGAGCGGGTGATCCTCGATGAGGCCCATCATCTCGAAGATGTTGCCACCAGCTATTTCTCTTCTCAATTGAGCCGATTCACTTTTTCTCGGGTGCTGACCCGGTTGCGTCATCCACGTAAGCTGGATCAGGGCTTACTGCCACGTTTTCTCAACCAATTATCACAGGAATTGCCAGATTCTCTGGATGAACTCTATCGGACACTGCATGGAGAGGTCGAATCACTGCTGATTAAGCGACAACAGTTATTTGATCTGACACTGGATGAATTGCAAAGCATTGCTGAAGAATTACCTGAATTTCTCGGGAAGAAAATCAGTGCTAACTTTGAGCTGAAGCATCGGATTCTTCCCGATTTTATGCAAACCCCCATCTGGCAAAAAATAAGCAAACGGGTTGAGCGTTTAAGGCTGGGTAGTTTTGAGTTGGCGCAAGGGATTGCCGGGCTGTTGCGTGCCGCCGAGGCCTTGCCCGAGACAGTTGCCGAAAAAGTCAACGCGTCGCTGGTCGATCTGCGTGGAATCAGCGGAAGACTGGAAGGGCTTGCTGCCGATCTGGGTTCTTTTCAGGCCGTGGCAAAAAACAGTTGTGTCTGGATTGAGATTCGTGAAGGGCGGATAGGGCGTAAAAAAGGGTTAATTACCAATCTCTGTCAGGCTCCACTGGAAGTTGCTGAAAGTCTCAATCAAGCGCTCTACCAACGCTTTCGAAGTTTGGTCATGACCAGCGCCACATTGACCGTTGCGGGAGCTTTTGGATATTTTCATTCACGGGTTGGCCTTGACCGAGTTGAGCCAAGTCGCCTGGTTGAACTGGCACTCGATTCTCCCTTCGATTATCAACAACAGGCTTTGGTTGCTATCCCGACCGATCTGCCCGAACCGGGCAAGCCCGGCTTTGCTGAAGCGGTTCGGGATGCCGTGGAAAAAGCACTTTTGTGTAGTCAGGGTCGCAGCTTTGTTCTGTTTACTTCCTACGCTTTGTTGCGTCAGGTGCATGATGAGTTGTCGCCGGTACTGGAAGCACAACGACTCCGTTGCCTCCGTCAGGGGCAGGAGAATCGACACCAGTTGTTGAAACGCTTTGCTGAAGATGAATCGAGTATCTTGTTTGGTACCGATTCTTTCTGGGAAGGGGTCGATGTGCCGGGGCGTTCTCTGGAGCAGGTCATTATCGCCCGCTTGCCGTTCCGGGTGCCCACCGAACCAGTTCTGGAAGCTCGCGCCCAGGCGATAGAACAGCGTGGTGGTGATCCGTTTATGGAATACACGGTGCCCCAGGCAGTGATCCGGTTCAAGCAGGGGTTCGGGCGATTGATCCGCCATCGCAATGATCGGGGGGTGGTTTTGATTCTGGACACACGTGTGGTAAAAAGAGGTTACGGACGGATGTTTCTACGCTCACTACCCCCCGCCCGGGTGGTGCGTGGTCATAGTGATGAGGTTTTTACCGAGATTGGGCGTTTTTTTGTTGAAAGTTATCCATAACAAGAGGAACCAGATGAAAATATTTATGAAATTAAATTTTTTCCTGTTGCTGCTTATACTGCTGACTTCCTGTGACAGTAGCGACAATGGTCGGTTGACAGCCCTGCGCCCAAACGACGTTCTCCTGGCATTTGGTGACAGTTTGACTTCGGGTGTTGGAGCTAGACCGGAGTTAGGTTATCCCGCCCAGTTAAATCGTTTGCTAAGTCGTAAAGTGGTTAACGCAGGAGTGCCGGGAGAGATCAGTGCCGAAGGGGCAAGGCGTTTGCCTGGTTTGCTTGATCAACATAAGCCCGAGCTGTTAATCATCTGTCATGGCGGTAATGATATCATACGCAAGCTGGATCGGGAGGAATTGCGGACCAATTTGCGGCGCATGTACGAGGCGGCAAATCAACGTGATATTAAGGTCGTCCTCATTGCTGTTCCTCAGCTTGGTTTTGGCCTTGAGGATATTAAGCTCTATCAGGAATTGGCGGAAGAATTGAAAATTCCCATATTACAAGGAACTCTCGCTGAACTGTTGGCGAACAACCAATATAAAAGTGACCCGATCCATCTCAATGGCCAAGGGTATGGAAAACTGGCTGAAGCGATTGCCGATCTGTTAGCTGAAAATGGGGCGCTTTAGCGAATAACGAAAGGTTGCCTGTCAGGGGGGGGATATGCGACGGATTAAAGATTGGCCGGCGGATGAGCGGCCGCGCGAAAAATTACTTGCAGGGGGAGCCGACAAGCTGACCGATGCTGAGCTGCTGGCGCTGATTATTCGAACTGGTGATTCTTCCAGCAAAAACAGTGCGGTCGATCTGGCGCGTAGTTTGTTGACGCGGTTCGGTTCGTTACGCCAGTTAGCGGCTGCCAGTATCAGCGAGCTTTGCCAGCAGGCGGGCATCGGCCCAGCCAAGGCAGCTGAAATTCAGGCTCTGTTTCAAATTGCCCGCCGCTTTGCTGACAACCGTTTGCAGCCGGGGCAGTCCTACCGATCTTCTCAGGATGCATTTGACCATTTCCACGAACGTTTCTGTGATTACCGTAAAGAGGTTTTTCTGGCATTGCTGCTTGACAGCAAAAATCGTCTGATCCGTGAAGTCCAGATTTCCGAAGGCAGTCTCAGCGCCAGTATTGTCCATCCGCGCGAAGTATTTGCTCCGGTTCTGCGAGAATCTGCCGCAGCTGTCCTGTTCGTACACAATCATCCCTCCGGCGACCCGACTCCCAGCCGTGAAGATATTGAAATCACTGAACGTCTCAAACAGGTGGGCGACCTGATGGGGGTGCGGGTGCTGGATCACATTATTATTGGCAAAGGGGATTATGTCAGCCTGGCAGATCGGGGGTTGCTATAGCCTCGGTCTCAATCGATTCCATAATCCTTCAATTTGTACATCAATGAGCGTAAGCTGACTTCGAGCATCTCAGCGGCCTGAGTACGATTCCCGTCAGTTTTGACCAGCGCCTTGCGGATGTATTCTTCTTCCAGTCGGCGCGAAGCTACTTTTAGAGAATATTCGTCAGGATTAAATTCTCCAGGGGAAGATTGGCGGATGCGCAGCGGGGGAAGTTCCAGAGTTTCTCTGGGACTGAAGATCAGCGCCTTTTCCAGGTAGTTTTCCAGCTCCCGGACATTGCCCGGCCAATGATAGTCGGTCAGGTTCTTTTTTGCGCCAGCGTTGATCTGCAGTGGCGGGCGTCCTTCACGGGTGCATAGCTGGGTGAGAAAATATTCTGCCAGAATCACGATATCTTCCGGGCGTTCCCGTAGCGGTGGCAGGTTGATATCGACAACGGCAAGGCGATAATAGAGATCACGGCGGAACAGTCCTTTCTGCACGGCATCCTGTAAATCGGTTCCAGCGGCAGCGACAACGCGGGTATCGATTTTTTCGGCACGGGTCGCACCGACCTTCCTGATTTCACCTTCCTGAAGGACCCGCAGTAACTTTGGCTGCAGTTCCAGCGGCAGATCGGCAATTTCATCCAGAAATAGAGTGCCGCCACTGGCGATGGAAAACAATCCCTGCTTCTCCCGATCGGCGCCAGTAAAAGCTCCCTTTTTATGCCCGAACAGTTCACTTTCCAGTAGGCCGGAGGTGATAGCACTGCAATTGATTGCCAGAAACTGCCCCTTGCGACCACTTTCACTGTGTAGCGCTTTAGCAATCAATTCTTTTCCAGTGCCGGTTTCACCACTGATCAAAATGGACGAATCGGCTTTAGACGCCGCTCGAACCAGTTTTAAAATCTGCTGCATCTTATGGCTGGAATGAACAATATCAGTGATAGAAAACTCTTTTTCCTGCTTTGAGAGGGCTTTTTTTAATTCGTGATTTTCCTGTCGCAGCTCCTGACGTTCTTCGGCTTTGCGTAACGTCAGAACAACCTCATCTGGTTTGAATGGTTTGGAAATATAGTCGTAAGCGCCCCGTTTCATACATTCAAGGGCCGTATCGACACTGCCGTAGGCACTCATCATAATGATGGTACTGTCAAGGGAGCGGACTTCCGGTTGATCAAGAAAGGTCAGACCATCCATATCCGGCATACGGATATCAGAGAGAATGACATCAAATTTTTCCTTGTAAATCAGGTTGATCGCCTCAGCCCCATTTCGAGCCTCACTGACGCGGTAGTGATGCTGCTCCAGAACCAGGCGTAGCATGTGACGCATGGGGGCTTCGTCATCGATGACAAGAAGATTACGAAATGGATCGGGCATGAGACCTCTCAGTAGATGAATGAGCAACTTCGTTAGGATACATTTATTTTACTGTTTGAGCAAATAAAACCCGGTACCAGGAGTCTGTCGGACTATGCGGGGCGAAACGAAAATTCGGGGGATTGAGAACAGATTTTGACTCGTTTGCAGGCTCATAGCCGTAGCTATGGGGCAAAAAGGGGTTAAAATATGGGCCAAACAGCCGGAGTTTCAATAGTCCGACAGGTTCCTAGCAGCCCGTCTGGTCTGACATGCACAGATTGTTTTATACTTTCAGGGCATACAGCGGCAGGTTGAGCCCTTTTTGAGAAGTGAATTTGAACGAGAATAGGAGAGGAGCCGGAGAACCGGCATAGATAAGGGTTATGCTAGGCTACGCCAAGAACAGGTCATAGCCACATTTCAGCATCAATAACGTCAACACAAAGCGGAACACCGGAACCACCACTTTATCGGCATTGTTAATGACCAGCCCACTTCCCAGCCAGTTGCCGCAGATAGCTCCGGCTATGGCAACCAGAGCGATTGGCCAGAAGATCAAGCCATGATAGAGAAAATAGGCAAATGCTGAAACATTCGAAGCGTAATTGACGATCCGGGCATTTGCACTGGCTTCACGGGTACTCATATGGAGAAAAAGCATGAACGCCAACAATAAAAAGGTTCCGGTTCCGGGACCAAAGATACCATCGTAGCCCCCAATAAAGAATCCTGCCAGGGAAGAACGCAAGGCAACTTGCTGTTGAGTCAAATCCAACTTGACTGTTTGCAACCCCATATGTTTGGCCTGCAAGTAAAACAAAATTGGAATGACCAGCAGCAGGAGGGTAAAGATAATACTTCTGGATAGATAGCTCGAAAGTGAAGCTCCGATGGCTGAACCGACCAGCGCAGCCACAATCGCATAAATGACTGTCTTCCAGAGAATACTTCCTGATTTAATGTACCGAAACACCGCAAAGGAAGTCCCTGAAGAACTGACACATTTATTGGTTCCCAGGATCAGTTCTACCGGCATCCCCAAAGCCAAATAAGTGGGAACCGAGATCAATCCACCCCCGCCTGCAATGGAATCGATAAAACCGGCAAAGCTGATCAATATAAAGACAGCAAAATACTGCCATAGTTCAATTTCCACGAGGCTCACATCCATCAAAAAAGCGGCTAAAGTAACAATACCCAAAGTGCCTGAAATTATATCCAGGGCAAGAAGATCTGAACCCTTGACTTTCTACCCCCAAAAAGGGATCACAAAGAAACGTAAAAGTAAATGTGTTAAATGTGAAGTAGATTGTCGACCAGGCGGACAACACCCGTGCGAACCGGGTCAACTGTCGGTAAGCCAAGCAATTGTTCCACTTCGGTCAGATATGCCCCAGCCTTATCACTTTCCAGATTGGCGGTGTTGATTGCGACACCAATGAACTTAGCATCGACGTTTGTTAGGCGCGCAACCGCCAGATTAAGTTCCAGGCAGGTTTGCAGATCCGGTAATTTCTGGTTCGGCAGTCCTCGCATGTGGGTTCGCGTTGGTTCATGGCATAAAATCAGAGCGTCCGGCTGTGCCCCGTGGGTCAGTCCAAGGGTCACTCCCGCATAGGCCGGGTGAAATAACGAACCTTGACCCTCTATCAGATCCCAATGGTCGGGATCATTTACGGGGCAAATCTGCTCGACGGCACCGGAAATGAAATCAGACACGACCGCATCAACCGAAACGCCGGTCCCGGCAATGAAAATGCCAGTTTGCCCCGTGGCTCGAAACGAAACTTTCATATTACGCGCTATCATCTCTTTTTCCATGGCCAGTGGCGTATACATTTTTCCCACCGAACAATCGGTGCCAACGGCAAGGCAGCGTTTTCCAGCGCGTTTAACACCGGTGCCGGGCTCAAATGTGGCAGAAGGGTGGCGTACATCGAACAATCGGCGACCACATTTCTCTGCTGCCGCAGCAATTTCCGGGATGTCACCGAGTTTGGCATGCAGTCCTGAGGCGACATCATAACCGAGCTGCAGGGCCTCCACAATGCTTGCCGTCCAGTGGTCGGGGAGAAAGCCCCCCTGATTTACAATGCCGATGAGCAATGTTTTGGCTCCCTTTTCCAACCCTTCGGGCAGGGTCATGTCGTCCAACTTTACATCGGCCTTGCAGTTCGGAAGACGAAATTGCCCAAGACACCATTCAGGTCGCCAGTGTACGATTCCATCGCACGTTTTAGCCGCCAACTGATCCTGCACATCGCCGAGAAACATTAAATATGGATGTACCAAGTTCATTTGCTGTCACTCCTTTAAAGGTTTCCATGCCCTTTTTGTGTTGTTTTTATGTCGACAAATGATTAGCGCTAATCTAAGGCAGACAGTTAACCTGTCTTCACCAGGCAAAAACGTTACATTAGTAAACGAAAATAGGCCAGACGTGAAATCTGGCCTAACTACTTGATTTAACTATGGTTGGGGCGAGAGGATTTGCCTCCCAGAGATATTCTGAAGGTATGTCAGCGAGTGAGACCATTAGTGATGATTTGGCACTCCTTAACGTTTGGTGAAGCTGAACTTCTGTCCACCAATAGTGGCTTCATACATTAAACCACCCTTCGTGATAGTGAATGTGGACATGCCTTTAGAGTAGCTCGCGCCAGAAGTTATAGCATTATTTTTCCCCCCACTGGCTGTCGCGGAACTGCCCGTAGTATTACCAGAGGCACCCGCTGCGGCTGTTATTACAGTGGCCTGCGCTTCTGCACCGAACTCGAAATTACCCTTGCTGAACTCAGTAAGAGCACGTTTATCCTGGAAAAATATGACTTGACTGAAACCAGCACCACCAAGTTGAAAACCGATAGTCGCCTGAGTCATTGCCGTGTCGCCGATGTGATTACCTTGCTCATAAACACGACCTTTACCGTAAGCTCCGCCAATCACAAACCCAGCCTTGCCGATTGTTGGAAACAACGCGTAACCATAGGCACTGCTAAACATATTTTCAATACCAGCATCCTCGAACATCTTTTTTGTGTCTGCATAATCGTCAGCATATGCAGTTGAGCAAAATAGGAAGATTAACAGTCCGATTATCAAAGCTTTTATTGTTAATTTCATAGAAGATCTCCTTGTCTCAATTTCTCTAATTTGATTATATCTGCTTAGGTGTTGATGTCAAACGTGGAGGGTTTTCTTTGTCCTGCATCCTGCAATATGAGAAAATCCCCGATCATCTGTCAGGGAGGCATGATTTGGATAGCACCTCTGCTTAATTCATCAATTTAAGCCCATAGCACACATGTTCCCGAAGCAGTCAAATACGCTCGGCTACACGCGCTCGCTCCTCGGTATACTACTGACCAAAAGGGACGTCACCCGGAAGCATCCTAAGTCCTGCAGTTTTTAACATTCCCCATTGGGTGAATGCAAGGGATGTGTCTTTTATGGCTGTAGTCTGCTTTATCCCAAACTTTTTGAATTATCTAATTTTTTTGTGTTGACATAGAAAAGCCCAATCAAGAGCGAATCCTGATTGGGCCATATAGAGGAAAAAAAAGCGGAGCCATTACTGACCCCGCTCTTATTTGATTTTGTCGAAATACTTTACACTATGCTTTCTTACGCTTCCTTCCGTACCAGCCAAGACCTAAGAGGCCACCGCCGAGGAGAAGGATGGTTGAGGGTTCTGGGACTGGTGCAGTGCCAACAGCAATATTGTCTGCTTC
>JASJGU010000124.1:0-23049 GCA_033791385.1 Desulfuromusa sp. | reverse complement strand
GCAATGGATTTGGCCACTTCAATAAAGCCATCAATGTCTTTCTTGTCTATCTCAATATCAAAAACATCTACGTCGGCAAAGATCTTAAAGAGCAAGCCTTTTCCTTCCATAACTGGTTTTCCTGCCAGGGCACCGATATCACCAAGGCCGAGGACTGCAGTGCCGTTGGAAACGACAGCAACCAGATTGCCTTTTGCGGTATATTCATAAGCTAAACTTGGATCTTTTTCGATATCCAGGCAGGGTTCAGCTACTCCAGGGCTGTAGGCAAGTGCAAGGTCGTGACTGGTTGCACAGGGTTTCGTTGTAATAACTTCAATTTTACCTTTTCGCCCATTACTGTGATAATCGAGGGCTTCTTGACGCATTGACATGAGAGTGTGTCCTCCTGTAGAGAAAAATTGCTAAGATGAGGTAGTTTAGTGAGTTGTTTTTACCTCTTTGTTGAATGAACGTGAGAGTTTTTCAGTATATATCAAAATTAACTAAACTAAAAAATTATAGTTATACTAAAAAAAAGTCAAGCTTCTATTGTCTGTGTAATATGATATAACCCTTTAAGGTCTGTCGCAATGCTGATGCCAATTATTTATTTTAATGGTAAACACTATTAAAACAGTAGGTTAAGTAATGTTTTGCGTTTGTGTATCAAAAAAAAGTATATTTTTTAGTAAAATTTAGTGTTTATCGGCTAAAAAAAGCCACGTCTCATGAGATTTGTGATTGGGGTATTTAATGCAAGTTGGGGTTCTATCAGATACTCATATCCATTCTCTTGATGCAGGAATTGAGCTTGCTCAAAAGCTCTTGAATGGTCCTTTCTCTGCGGTTGATGCGATTTTACATGCTGGTGATCACGTTCATGCGGATCTGGAGACCTGTTTTCACCCTCTCCCTTGGTATAGTGTCCGTGGAAATATGGATGGGTCGGAGGGTAGGTTGCCGCTGCAGAGAATTGTGAAACTGAATAAAATACGGATTGGCATGGTGCATGGGTGGGGTACCCCAACGGGTATAGAAAAACGTGTATTGGGCAGCTTTTCTGGCAGAGATATTGATGTGCTGGTTTTTGGCCACAGTCACCGCCCTGTTTGCCGCAAGGTCGGATCGATATTGCTGTTCAATCCGGGGAGCCCGACTGATCGCCGCTCAGCGCCATATCATACCGTTGGACTTTTACATATTGGGAGTGAGGTGAGCGGTGAAATCGTCCAAATTGATTAATTTAGTTAATCGGTTTTCTGCCTTTATGATTAAGTTTGTAGATTTTTCATTAGCTGTGGAATTAAAGGATTGATAGATGATTGATTTTTTTGTCCGGGGTGGCCCACTGATGTACCCGATTCTGCTCTGTTCAGTTATTGGGTGGGCGATCTTTATGGAGCGGCTCTTTGCCTTTATTAAGGTCCGTCGCAATTTGCTACCGTTAAAAAAATCGGTAAAGGTGTTTTTACAAGAAGATCAAGCTAAAAAGGCGGTTGACCTCTGTGCACAAAAAAAATCACCCTTAGCAAAAATTTTACTGGTCGTACTCAAAAATCGTGGCCGGCAGCGCAGTTATTTAAAATCACTCGCGGAAGAGGTTGGTGAGCGGGAAGCTATTTCTTTACAACGTTACCTTGGTTTACTCGGGACTATCGCCAATATCACTCCATTGCTCGGGCTGTTGGGAACAGTGCTGGGGATGATCAAGGCATTCAACGTGATTGCAACTCAGGGGATGGGAACCCCGGCCACTCTGGGTGGGGGTATTTCTGAAGCCTTAATTACAACCGCTGCCGGGTTGACCGTTGCGGTGCCAATGATTTTGTTGCACCGTTATCTATCAAGTCGTTCTGAGCGTCTGGTTCTTGAGTTGGAAGAAGCGACGATGCATATTATTGATTTAGTCGAGGAATGATATGGGTTTTCGCCGCCGCATCCAGGAATCGCCAAAAGTCGATTTAACGCCGATGATTGATGTCGTTTTCTTATTATTGATTTTTTTTATGATTTCAACAACATTTATCGAACGGCCTGGTTTGAGTATCAATCTCCCTGCTTCCAGTTCTGAACAGATTAAACAGTCAAATAAAGAAGTTCAGGTTTACCTGGCTGAAAATGGAGATATTTACTTGCAGAGGGAGATGATAAGTTTGGCTGGCCTTCTACAATACCTGAAGAGTTTTGACCCGATAATAACGAAAAAGATGACTTTTTTGCTGATGGCCGACAAGGCTGCCCGGCACGGCAATGTAGTCCAGTTGATGGATGCCGCAAAAGTGGCAGGTTTTGGGAGTCTTGCTATTGCTACGGATAAAAAAGTCACCGATTAGTATGATTAGTCAATTATTTTTCTTGAACTTTTCAATCTTCAGGCCGCTGATAGCGGCTCGGAAGCCTGCTTAAATCAATTTCACAATTCTCTTTTCCTGGACAGTCTTCGACAGTACAGGGATCTACGTGGATAATGACGTTTGCCCCGGGGATTTCTTTTTCTATCTTCTTTTCCAGGCTGTCTGTAAGTTTATGCGCTTCCGCAACAGTCATGTCTTTACAAACTTCCAGATGAAAATCCATAATTTTCATTGATCCCGCGCGTCGTGTGCGGAGACCATGATACCCGGCCAGTTGACCATCGTGACTGCTGATCAGCTGATGCACTTGTTGCTGAATTTCGTCAGGAAGTTCGTGATCAAGAATATCAGTCAGACTCCGTTTAATGAGTTGCAGTGCTTCATGCAGGATGTAGGAAGCAACCAGTATTGACAGTGCTGCATCGAGCCAGTGGATATCAAACCAGCGTACCAGAACTAATCCGGCCATTAAGCCGAGATTGCTGTAAATATCCATCCGAAAATGGAGTGAATCAGCTTCTAATGCCGACGAGTCGGTTTGTTTAGCGACTCTGCTTAAGTGACGGGCGATAAACCAGGAAACAACAGCGCTGAACGCTAGAACTCCAATACCCTGGTCGAT
Source organism: Desulfuromusa sp. (assembly GCA_033791385.1). GTDB lineage: Bacteria > Desulfobacterota > Desulfuromonadia > Desulfuromonadales > Geopsychrobacteraceae > Desulfuromusa. The sequence continues at coordinate 20,091 of JASJGU010000124.1, read as the reverse complement.
GTTTTCAAGGCGATTATTTCGACCCAACCGTGCCACCGATTCATAGATGATCCAGCCACCTGAGCCAGTGATAACCAGAGCTTGAAATAGCGTAGCCAGCGTTTCAAATTTACCATGACCGAACGGGTGGGATTGATCGGGAGGTTGTTCGGCATGCCGGATCGCCATGAAGTTGACGCCCGACATCAAAATATCAAGCAATGAATCAACTGCTGATGCCATCACCGCCATTGAACCACTCAGCAGTGCGATGACCAATTTGATGATGGCCAGAGTTAGGGCGCCACAGATAGAAAATGTTGCTGCTTTTAGTTTAGGGTTGTTAGTTCGAAACACGGTTGTCCTCTATTGTAGCGGGCAGGAGCTATTCCAGGCTGAAAAGCCATCGCCCGAGAGATCATTGAAACTTTCAATTCGTTGCTGGTAATAATCGGGGCGGGAGCATGCCAGATTGACTTTCTCTACTATTGCCGGAGGAATCAATTTTTTTGCGGCACAAAATCTGTAGAAATTACTGACACCTAGCAAAATACTCTCAAGCTCCGTCATGTTCGGATTAAGTGTATTAATTATATACCAGTTTCCGGCAAAGCTATGTATCAGTTCCGGGGATATGTTGAAAATGTTTGTTCGGCGATTATCAATCATATAATCACGCAAATAGTAATCTGCACCACTTGCCATACTGCCTGCATCCAGTGGAGAAACTTGCATATTTTCCAATAAGTATTGATGGTATAGCTTAAGTAGTACTTTACAATTTTGATCAGCTCTGATTTCATCCTCAAGGGTGTCGATTGTATAAATTTCCGGATCGAATGGGTCGATCGGTTTAAATTTCTTTTCTGTATTGTCCATGATTGTTTCCTGTTCGATTTAAGCTCATGTCTTTTCGCGGCAGCAGCAAATTTAAGATCTGTGCTTTTTAGCATCGCAACAGAGAGCGGTCAAGTTGCGGTCCGACCGTTTTTGGTATCCCTCTATTTACTTACGAAGGTGCCTTTGTTAGGATACTCCGCTTTGTGTAACAATAGTGTTAAATTTACTTATCTCTACGTAATTTCAGGAAGTTAGCATGTCGACAGCAACGCCAGTAATGCGCCAGTATTTAGAAATTAAAGCTGATTATCAGGATGCTATCCTGTTTTTCCGGCTAGGGGATTTCTATGAGATGTTTATGGACGACGCTGTTCTTGCTTCACGAGTGCTGGGAATCACGCTGACATCCAGAAATAAGGGGATCGAAGATGCTGTTCCTCTTTGTGGCATCCCTTATCACAGCAGTCAGGGTTATATTGCCAAGTTGATTGCTGCTGGGTATAAAGTCGCGATCTGTGAGCAGGTGGAAGATCCAAAAACAGCCAAGGGAATTGTTAAACGTGAAGTTGTCCGGGTTGTGACTCCGGGTCTGGTGACTGACACCGACACGCTAGAGCCGAAAGAGAACAACTATCTACTCTCTATTGTTGAAAATGATAATTGCTACGGCATTGCCCATATTGACATCACTACTGGGGAATTTAGGGTGACTCAGGTTGATACGCTGCCTCAGGTTGAAAGTGAATTGGGATCGTTGCGTCCGCGTGAGGTTCTTTTCAGCGATGCAGATCATAGTCGAGAGCTAAAACAGCAGATTGGCTATCCCCTTGAGGGGGTTATGTGCAATTTTCTTCCGGAGTGGACCTGCGAGACTGACTACGCACGGGAGCAGCTTAGTCTGTTTTTTGGTGTCTCCGGGCTGCAATCTTTTGGTTGTCATGACCTGATTGCGGCACAGCAGGCTGCGTCTGCTGTCCTTTATTATCTACAGCAGACCCAGAAGGATGAACTGCGACATATTCGACCCCTGCAGACCTACCATACGCAAAACTTTATGATTCTGGATGACTCCACCAGAAGAAATCTTGAACTCACAGCAACCTTGCAGGATGGTAAAAAGCGTGGCTCATTATTGGGCGTGCTTGACCGAACCGTGACCGCCATGGGTGGTCGAGCTCTGCGGCATTGGATTCACTATCCCTTGACCGATCAAGTGCAGATTAAGCAACGGCAGACCGCTGTTGCTGAACTGGTTGACGATAGTTTGCAGCGGATCGAACTGATCGAGGCACTCGACGGGGTTTATGACCTTGAGCGATTGAACAGTAAAATAGCCATGGCCAGTGCAAATGCGAAAGACCTTGCTGCATTGCGGGCATCTCTGGAAAAACTCCCGCAGATCGATGATCTGCTCAGTCCATTGCAAAGTGATTACCTGAAAGATTTACGCCAGCAGATTGATCTGTTGCCTGAGCTAGTCTCTTTACTTGAACAAGCTATTGTTGCTGATCCGCCGTTTGTTTTGCGTGATGGCGGTATTATCAAAGATGGTTTCAACGAAGAGCTGGATGAATTAAGAACTATCAGTCGCGACGGTAAAGGCTGGATTGCAGCTTTAGAGCAGCAGGAACGTGAACGGACTGGAATTCCTTCTCTCAAAGTTAAATATAACAAAATTTTCGGCTATTTTATTGAAGTGACCCTACGCAACCTCGATCGTATTCCAGAAGATTATCATCGTAAGCAGACCCTGACTAATGCCGAACGATTCATCACTCCACAGCTGAAGGAATATGAAGATAAAGTCCTGGGTGCCGAAGATCGCATCGTGGAGTTGGAGTATAACCTGTTTCAACAGATAAGATTGAAGGCTTCCGCCGAAGGGCGAAGAATTCAGCAGAGTGCTGATGTTCTGTCAATTCTTGATTGTCTGCTCTCTCTGGCCGATCTGGCTCATGAGCGGAATTATGTCTGCCCGCAGATAGACGATTCCGGGATGATTCAGATTGTCGCCGGGCGGCATCCGGTGGTGGAAGGAATGCCACTGAAGGAAGCATTTGTCCCTAATGATGTCGAACTCGATACGGTGAAAAATCAATTACTGATCATTACCGGCCCGAATATGGCTGGAAAATCAACTTTCATGCGCCAGGTTGCTCTGATCACTCTGATGGCCCAGCTGGGCAGCTTTGTTCCTGCTGAAACTGCACGAATCGGTGTGGTTGACCGGATCTTTACTCGAGTCGGGGCAAGTGATAACCTAGCAAAAGGTGAGTCAACGTTCATGGTAGAAATGAACGAAACAGCCAATATCCTGCGCCATGCAACTCGGCGCAGCTTAATTATTCTGGATGAAATAGGGCGTGGAACGTCTACCTTTGATGGTGTCAGTATTGCCTGGGCCGTTGCGGAGTACCTGCACGACAATAGCGCTGTAGCAGCTAAAACTTTGTTTGCGACCCATTATCATGAATTAACTGATTTACCATTAACGCGAGAGCGGGTTAAAAATTACAATGTTGCAGTTAAGGAATGGAATGATCAGATAATTTTCCTGAGAAAAATTATTACCGGCAGCGCCAGTCGTTCTTATGGAATCCAAGTTGGTCGTCTGGCTGGATTGCCGGATGTCGTTATTGTTCGTGCAAAAGAAATTCTCCGCAATCTTGAAGCGGGAGAATTCGTTCGTTCAGGTGAGCCGCGCCTGGGCGAGAGTAAGAATAAACTAAAAAAACAACCAGTAGCACAACTTTCACTGTTTAATGTGGAACAGGAAGACAAAATTCGTACGCGCCTGGAATCGATCGATGTAAGATGTACCACTCCGATTGAAGCGTTGACCCTACTGGATGAACTGAAAAAGATGCTCTAAATGTTGAAACTTAAATATTTTCTCTATTTTGTTATGTTTTTAATCTTGCTGGCTGCTGTCCCTTGCAGCGCTATTGCAGAGGATTACAGCGCTCTGCGTTACGATTATCAGCAATTGATCAAATCTTCGCAACTCCAACGCCAACGGACTAACTGGGAAAAACTGATTGAACGTTTTGACCGCCATCTCGCGCAGCACCCACGCGGTAAAAATGTCGAAAATGAACTATTTTTATTAGCCAGAACTTGGGATGGCCTTTCTAAGGCTTCTGGTAGCCATGTTGATGCGAGGAAAGCAATCGCTCATTATGTCGCTATGGTTGATCGATTTCCGCAAAGTCGACTTGCTGATGATGCTTTGTTTCTCGCTGCCCTGTCCTCTGAACACCTGCTTAAGGATAAGGTTGCTGCTTACAATCTTTATCAACGACTGGTCACTCAAATGCCGACGGGGGATATGGCGGAAGAAGCACAAAAAAAGTTGTCATTATTGCCGGCTCCAGTTAAGGAAAAGCAACCTGTAGTCGTAGCTCAGAGCCGGCACAATTATAAGTCAGTTGGCGATTCACCTCGACTGGAAAAAATTCGCTACTGGAGCGGTCCTGAATATACACGGGTGGTTCTTGATCTTACCGCTCCTGTTGTGGCTAAACCAAATTACTTAAAGGGTGAGAACCCGCGACTTTATTTTGATCTGCTTTATACCAAGCTGTCTGCCGATTTGCCGTCAATAGTTTCGATTCGCAATGGCTTGGTGAAACAGGTGAGAGCTAGTCACTTTGATGCGCAGCGCACCCGGGTTGTTCTGGATTTGAATCGAGTTGTGGAATATAAACTGGCAACTCTTGAAAATCCGCACCGTCTGGTTATCGATATTAAAGGTCAACCACTCAAGGTTGGGTTGACCACACAACAACCTGGAAAACAAGATGTTCAAGTGGCAGCCGATGATTCAATTGCATCTATCCTTAATAGTTCCACTGATCGGCAGGCGGTTCTTCATGTTCCTCAGGAAATGCACGACGAAGGCATTCATCTGATTGTTGTAGATGCCGGACATGGTGGTAAAGATCCCGGTGCTATCGGGCCCAATAATGTCTATGAAAAAAATGTGACGCTTAAGCTGGCTAAGGCTCTGGCCAAGGCATTGCGACAACAATTGGGGGTAAAAGTGCTCTTGACTCGTTCTGATGACCGCTATCTTAAGCTGCGGGAACGGACTGAATATGCAAATCAGGTTGGTGCTGATTTGTTTATTTCTTTGCATGCCAATGCCACTGCCAACGGCAAAGCATATGGTGTGGAAACCTATTTTTTAAATCTGTCAAAAAACAATCAGGCCGCAGAGGTTGCGGCTCGCGAAAATGGAACGACTCTACAGGAGGTCGGCAATCTGGAGGCAATCCTGTTTGATCTGATGGCAAATGCAAAAATAAACGAATCAAGTCGTTTGGCTGCTGAAGTTCAACAGTCCTTGGTTGCTGGGTTACGTCCCCACTATAGCCGAATCAAAGACCATGGTGTCAAACAAGGCCCGTTTCACGTGCTGCTCGGTGCAACAATGCCTTCTGTTCTGATAGAGGCAGGTTTTATCAGCAACCCTCGCGAAGAAAAGCGCCTTGTTTCTGCTGGCTATCACAAAAAGGTCGCTGCAGCTGTCGTTAATGGGGTCAAGAATTATTCAGCAACGATAGAGCAGGTTGCCAGACGATGAACATAAACCTTGCTGAATCGGTTCTGGAAGTTTTTCCGCCCACCATTTTGAACGATGCAATCAATTTTGCTTCTAGTCGAGATTCCTTGTTAGATTCGGCCCGCCATTTTCTTGATTTTCAGCTGCAGAGAATTCACCAACTGAACGATCAGGGTGGTTCCGGTCGACAGGTTGTAGAAGAATTAACAGCCGTTTTTGATCAACTCAATGATAGTCTCTACAAGGTTGTTTCAGCTGATCTGAACGCAGCTGAGGTTGCCAGCTGTGCCTTGATCGCTCTGGGTGGTTATGGGCGCGCAGAAATGAACCCTCGTTCTGATCTTGATCTGCTGTTTTTCTATGAACCAGTTGGTAAAGACGCTGCGCGGGTTATCGCCGATCGAATGCTTTACCTGCTTTGGGATTTACGCTTAGACGTTGGTTACAGTGTGCGTTCAAGTACAGAATGCCTTGAGGAAGCGCGGGATACTACCGTCAGGACTTCTTTACTGGATGCTCGAATTGTTTCGGGAAATCCAGAAATGTTTGGGAAGTTCACCAAGACTGTCGGTGACTTGATGCTGAACCGGGATTCACAGGGTTTCATCAAACTTAAACTTGAAGAGCGTGCAGACCGGAAAAAAAAATATGGTTCCTCGGTGTATCTCCTTGAACCCAATTTAAAAGAGGGGGAGGGTGGTCTCAGAGAACTGCAGGATGCTTTGTGGATTTCACGGGTAAAATGCAAGGCTACAGGTTTGAAGGAACTGCTCAAAAAAGGTGTCATTAATGAGCAGGATCTGCAGGAATATGATCAGTCCCTCGATTATCTATGGAAAATACGGAATTTTCTCCACTTTAATGGGCAGCGTAAGAGCGATCAGCTGACGTTTGAATTACAGCAACAGCTTGCTGTCGCTTTTGGATATAAAAAAACCCGCCAAACTTCGGCGGTTGAACAATTTATGCAAGGGTATTATGCCCACGCAATCCAGGTAGAACACCTGTCGACAAAGTTGATCCTGAACGTAGCCCAGACGCGAATCTCTTCCCAAAAAAGTGTTTTTAAATTTCTCGCAAAAAGAAATCTCGAAGATGGATTTTACATTATTCGTGGTGAACTGCGTGCAAGAGTTGATCAACATTTACTGGACGATCCAGTTCTGATGATGATTGCTTTTGAGCTGGCGCAAAAACACGAAGTTCAGTTGTGTCTGGAGCTTAAACAGCTAATCAGAGATAATGCATATCTTATTAATAATGAAATTCGCCGTTCCAGCCGTATCAATAATTCATTCATGAACATTTTGCGTTGTCCAAAAGGGATCAGTGACATTCTACGCAAAATGCACCATCTACAATTCCTTCATGCTTTTATTCCTGAATTTAAAAAGATTTATTGTCGGGTTCAGTTTGATTTATATCACATTTATACAGTTGATATTCATACGCTATTTGCCATAGAAGAAATGGAAAAGCTCTGGAGTGGAGATTATGTCCAAGAACACCCGCTACTGACAGAGGTTGCTAATAATATAGAAAAGCGTGAACTTTTGTTGCTGGCCATTCTTTTTCATGATATTGGCAAAGGTAGTGGTAAAGATCACAGTATTCGTGGCGCGGAAATGATGCCAACGATAGCCCGGCGAATGCGTTTGAATCGAGAAGACAGCCTCCGGCTTCAATCCCTGGTTTTAAATCATTTAAAAATGACGCATATTTCTCAACGCCGTGACTTGCAAGATCTGAAAATGATCGCCCAATTCGCTCAGTTGATGGAAATGAGCGAGAATCTTCGAATGCTCTATCTCCTCACCTTTGCTGATTTGAAAGCGGTTGGTCCTGATGTGTGGTCTGAGTGGAAAGGGAGTTTGCTGCGTGAGCTCTATGAAAAAACCTATGATACCCTGGAAAAAAATGAATTCTATCAGGAAAAACGTTCAGAAAAGGCACGCAACAGAAAACGCAATATCCGCAAAGCCCTGCTGGGAGAGTTTACCGAGGGTCGGGTAAATAAAGCGATTAATAGCCTCCATACCCGCTACTTGATGAGCTTTCGTTCCTGGGAGATTGTGTCCCATTTACGTTTGGCCTTAAGTCGCGGGAAGAAACCACTCGTTATGCAGATTGAGCATAAACGAGAGGCTGAATATACTGAAGTGACACTGGCTACAATTGATAGCTCAGGTCTTTTTTCGCAAATTGCCGGGGTCATGGCTGCGCACTCCATTAATATTCTCGGAGCCCAAATCCATACCAGAAAAACTGGAGCGGTTTTAGATGTTTTACAAGTCAACAGCCCAATTGGTGGGATTGTTAACAAACCACAAAAATGGAAACGGGTAGAAGCTGATCTAAGTGGAGTGCTTGAAGGCCGAGTTTTTGTAGCTGATTTATTTGCAAAAATTCAGAAACCGGACTATCTGGAATTATCTGATGGGCGGCCGAAGAGGGCTAGCACGGTTGAAATTGATAATGATGTCTCAGATCGGTACACGGTTATCGATATTTTTGCCAATGATAAGGTTGGTTTGCTTTACGAGATTACCCGGACATTAAATGAATTAGGCCTTTATATTGCGATTTCTAAAATTTCAACCAAAGTGGATCAGGCAGCAGATGTTTTTTATGTGTGCGATATTTTTAATCAAAAAATTATCGATCCAGTAAAGCTGGAGAAAATACGCACAGTCATGCTGGAGCAGTTGGCATAATTGCAGGAGAATATGGATCAGTATCTGGATTATTTTTTCAATTTTTTGACTGTAGAGAAGGGCCTTTCAGCCAATACGCTTAATGCCTATGGTCGAGATCTTGGTTCCTATGCAGGCTTCTTGAGAGAACGTGAAAAAGTAGCTAACCCAGCTGATATCAGCCAGTTAATGCTTCTAAATTATTTAACCTTTTTGAAAAACAATGGTCTTTCTCCGCGCAGCAGAGCGCGTGTATTGAGTGCGTTGCGCAGTTTTCATCGTTTTTTACTGCAGGAAAATTATGCAGAACATGACCCTTCGGCATTGGTTGAGTCCCCCCGTTCGTTATCTTTACTACCAAAACTACTATCACAAAAAGATGTTGAGCGCCTATTGCAGTCGCCAACAGGTGAAAGCCCGATAGCTGTAAGAGATCGTGCGATGCTTGAAGTCCTCTATGCAACCGGTATGCGGGTTTCAGAGCTGGTTGGATTGCGTCTTGGAGATTTAAAGCTTGATATCGGATGCCTCAACGCCTTTGGTAAGGGCTCAAAGCAGCGACTCATCCCACTTGGCGAGTCCGCTATTGAAATTCTGAAAGAATACCTGCAAGATGCACGGTTGAAGTTATTGAAGAATGTGGCCAGTGAAGAAGTTTTTTTGAATGCGCGTGGTACAAGGCTCAGTCGGCAGGGTTTCTGGAAAAACTTACGGGCTTATGCAATAAAGGCAGAAATTAAGCAGAAAGTTTATCCGCATATGCTGCGTCATTCATTCGCAACCCATTTACTGGAAAATGGTGCAGATTTACGTTCTGTACAAACGATGCTGGGGCATGCGGATATTTCGACAACCCAGATATATACACACGTTATTCAGGAGCGGTTGCAAAAATTGCATCAGCAATATCATCCGCGCGGATAACCGTAGCAACGACAGAGGAACAGATGAAATATATTATATTACTCGGTGACGGTATGTCCGATGAACCTATTGCAGAGCTTGGCGGGAAAACTCCCTTGGAGGTAGCTAAAACGCCAAATATGGATCGCCTGAGTCAAGTCGGTAAAATTGGGTTAGCCGCAACTGTTCCGGAAGGTTATCCACCGGGCAGTGATGTCGCCAACCTTTCGGTCTTTGGTTATAACCCCGCTGATTGTTACTCGGGGCGATCACCTCTGGAAGCGGCCAGTATGGGCGTAGAACTTGGTCCAGATGATGTTTCTTTTCGTTTGAATTTTGTCTGGCTGGAAGCGCACTATGGAAAACTTTACATGGGAGACTTTTCTGCCGGGCACATCTCCACCGCTGAATCCAAACTGCTGATTGAAACACTTCAGGAAGAACTCGGCGGGGACGAATTTAATTTTTATCCTGGAGTTTCTTACCGTCACTTGATGGTTTGGAAGAATGGCAAAGACCAGCTCACCTTCACCCCACCTCACGATATTTCAACTTATAGTATTGAAGGCCATTTGCCTCAAGGGGAAGGGGCTGACGTTTTGCTCGATCTGACCAATTCTGCGCAAATGCTGCTTAACAGTCACCCGGTCAACAATCAACGGGTCGCTGAAAAGAAATTGCCTGCCAACTCAATCTGGTTCTGGGGGCACGGCCGCAAACCGGTCATGGAAACATACCGGCAGCGCTATGGCTTGACTGGATCTGTCATCTCAGCTGTTGACTTGATTCGTGGTATTGGTGTCAATGCTGGATTGGAAATCATCGAAGTGCCTGGGGCGACAGGTTATCTCGATACTAACTATCGTGGCAAAGCAGAATATGCGGTTAATGCATTGAAAAAAGCGGATTTTGTTTATGTTCATGTTGAAGCTCCCGATGAGGCAGGTCACGGTGGATTATTGAAAGAAAAAATTGAAGCGATTGAAAGCTTTGATCGCGATGTCGTTGGAACTGTGGTTGAGAATATTTCAAAGATTGGCGATTGCCGTATTCTGATTACCCCTGATCATCCTACTCCCGTAGAAAAAAGAACCCACACCTCTGATCCGGTGCCTTATATTCTTTATGACTCACGCCACGATTTTGATTCGCAGGCGAAGGGATATTCTGAAGCTGAAGCAAAACGCTGTGGAAAAATTGTTCCAGGTCATCAACTCCTCTCAATGTTAATCGATCACCGTGGCCCAAACTGAGCTTGTAGAGCCGGAAGATCGGTCAAAGTTGCAACTTGCTGTTGTCTTGGTCGAACCACAAGGCGCCCTGAATATCGGCTCAGCATGTCGCGCAATGCTTAATTTTGGCTTTACTGACCTGCGCCTGGTGAACCCGCAGGTTGATCATCTGTCGCATGATGCTCGACTGATGGCTGTTAAGGCCGCAACAGTGTTGGAGAATGCGCGCGTCTTTCATAGCCTCGAGGATGCATTAGCTGGATGTGTGCTGAGCTTTGGAACGACCCGCCGCTTTGGTCGTTATCGTGAAGGTTTGTTGCATCCAGAGGAAGCGGCAGATCGTTTGTTTCCCGTTGTACAGGAAAGTCCAGTGGCTTTGGTTTTTGGTCGCGAAGATAAGGGGTTGTTTACTTCAGAATTGGATCTTTGCCAGCATTTTATCACTATCCCGACAGACGAAAACCTGCCGTCGATGAATCTGGCTCAGGCCGTGTCTCTTTGTCTTTATGAGGTGAGTAAGGTGAAAGGGCGAACAGCACGCCGTACGTACGGTTGTGAAAATCTCGCTAGCAGTGAATATCTGGAATCTATGTACCAACATATGCGCCAGTCATTGCTGAATATTGGTTATCTTGACCCGCAAAATCCGGATCATATTTTACGCAGTTTTCGCCGTATTTTAGGTCGCTCAGGTCTTAATGACCGCGAAGTTAGAATTCTACGTGGACTATTTAATCAGATTGATCTTTATTCAGGCCATAAGTTTTCTCGAAAGTCATTGAGAGAGGGCAATGAATAAGCCATTCTACGTAACTAAATTGAATAACGGTGTTATTGTAGAGTTTTTTGATCAAGGTAACCGATATTTTGGTGATTTTCACCGCATAAAAATCAATGTGTTTGCTATGATTCCTTTTACTGTCAAATCTTTAGCTCCTGATTTGCAGCAATTTGCAGCGACTTATCCTGGTTATATCTTATACGAAAAAACTCTGGAGAGGATGGGTGTAGCGACCAGCGAAGTTGAAACTGTCACTCATTCACTGATAGATGACTTCATTGCATCTACCGGTTGTTATTTGGACAAGAAAGCCTTCGCCGAAGGTCTGTTACGAAAAAACATGACCATGAAAAATCTGCCGAATCGAAACCGTTTCAGCCTGTAGAGAATAAAATTCTGCTTGCTTTTTAATTTTTGAAATGCTAAGTAAAGGCGGTTATTAATAATGTTCTTTTGAAAGTGAGCTCCGGCTCGCTTTTTTTATTATCAAAAGGTTAGCGGTGGCACAACTTACAGAACAGATTGAGAAGCTAGTTCAACCTATACTGGAAGACCTTGGTTGTGAATTGGTCGACCTTGAGTATCAACGTGAAGAGCGAGGTTGGGTTCTCAGGATATTTTTAGATAAAGATGGCGGCATTAACCTGGATGATTGTGCAACAGCCAGTCGTGAAATTAGTTCTCTTATAGATATCGAGAACGTGATTGATACAGCTTATAGTCTTGAAGTTTCATCACCAGGAATTGAGCGACCATTAAAAAAAGCACGCGATTTCGAGCGTTTTGCCGGGCAACTTGCTAAGATTAAAACACTGGATGCAATTGATCCTGATGTTTCTGGAAAAAATAGAAAAACATTTGTGGGAACATTATCCGGTTTTGATGGTGGTGATGTCCTATTGAAGTTAAAAAAAGATACTGATGTAATTCGCATTTCTCTGCATCAGATCGATAAAGCAAATTTACAGTTTGATTTTTGAGCCAGTAGCATTGGTTCATTGGATTATCACTAGCTGACATTGGCTGTCGGCCAAAACACTTATAAGGGGTATGCAAGATGGTGGGTAACCTCAATCACATCATCGATCAGGTTGTTAAGGACAAAGGGATCGATCGTGACGTGCTGGTAGACGCACTCGAATCTGCAGTCCTGTCTGCAGCCAATAAGAAATTCAGAAATACTCGTGACCTTGAAGCTCATTTTAATGCAGAGATTGGTGAGGTCGAAGTTTTTGAATTTGTCACTGTTGTCGATGAAGTTGTAGATTCATATAAAGAAATTGATATAGCAGAAGCCCGAGAAGTTGACCCTGATGTTGAAGTTGACGATTCCTTAGGGATGATGCTTGATGCTGGTAGTTTTAGCCGGATTGCTGCACAAACCGCAAAGCAGGTTATCATACAGAAAGTGCGCGAAGCTGAGCGTGAAGGCGTCTACAATGAATTTAAGGATCGAGTCGGTGAAATAGTTAATGGCATTGTTCGTCGCTATGAGCGCGGTGATTTGATTGTTGATTTGGGTCGGGCAGAAGCCCTTTTGCCGAATCGGGAGCAAGCACCACGTGAGAACTATCGACAATCTGATCGTGTACGTGCCTATATCTCCGAAGTTAAGATGTCAGCTAAGGGACCGCAGATTATCCTTTCGCGTACCCATCCCGGCTTACTGATAGCTCTGTTCAAAGCTGAAGTGCCAGAGGTTGCCGAGGGCATTGTTGAGATTAAAGGTGCTGTACGTGAACCGGGTAGTCGGGCCAAAATAGCTGTTGAGTCTCACGATATCGATGTCGATCCGGTTGGTGCATGTGTTGGTATGCGTGGTTCTCGGGTCCAGAATGTGGTTACCGAGTTGCGCGGTGAACGAATTGACATTATCCCATGGTCTCCAGATCCTGCACGTTTCGCTTGCTCTGCTCTTGCTCCTGCAGATGTTTCCAGGGTGTATATTGATGACGAAGGGCAACTGATGGAAATCATTGTCCCTGACGATCAATTGTCTCTGGCAATTGGGAAAAAAGGACAAAATGTACGCCTTGCAGCGAAATTAATTGGCTGGAAGATCGATATTAAAAGCGAAACACGCGCCCAGGAGGAAGAGCAGGAAGAAAATCTTCCTGAGGAGGTTGTGGAGCCTAATATTGTTGATGAAAATTCTTCTGAAGAAGTTCTAGAACAAACTGTTCCAGAATTAGTTGAAGAAGAAGTCGCTGCTGTGAACGAAGAGGTGACACCTGATAAGGGTGAAGATTGATTTTTAAGTATATTTATGGCTGTTGTTAAGAAGGGCCCGCAGCGAACCTGTGTCGCTTGCCGTCAGACGAAAGATAAAAAGCAACTTGTCCGTTATGTTGTTGCACCAGATGGATCTGTGCTGGTGGATTATCGTCAACGATTGCCCGGCCGTGGTGCATATACTTGTATCTCGACACAATGTCTGCTTGACGCAGTAAAGAAAAATAGTTTTCAACGTTGTTTTAAGGGCCATTATCGCTCAGTTGATCCAGTTGCCTTGACTCAACAACTGATTATGGCCGTTGAGCACAAAATCACCAGCCTGATTGGAATGTCCCGCAAATCGGGGCAGTTTATTTCAGGAAGTAACTCTGTGATTGATGCGCTTAAAAAAGAGTCATCTTTGGCAGTGATTATAATAGCTAAGGATATTTCAGCTGCTATTGGTAGAAAAATAGAAACATTAGCGCTAAAAAGGCATATTTATACCGCTCATTTATATGAGAAACAAATAATTGGGCACCTGCTCGGTAAGGAAGAGCGAAGTGTTATAGCAGTTCAGGCTGGCTTGTTGGCAGACTCACTGCTGAACGAATTGCACATGTACAGGCAACTGGTAAGGGAGAATTGATGGGTAAGGTAAAGGTACACGAACTCGCAAAGAACATGGGTCTCGAAAGCAAAGATTTGCTGGTTAAGCTTGTTGAAGCAGGAATCGAAGTGACGTCCCATGCAAATTCTTTAGCTGAGGAAGATTTACGAAAATTTGAAGATTTCATCAATCCACCGAAACAAAAAATAGAAGAGGCTCTGATAAAGCCGGGAATCATAAGACGTCGGCGTACAGTTGTGCGTGAACCGGTTGCAGAAACTCTCGAGGTCGCTGATTCGGTTGTCTCTGAGCCTTCCGATGGCGAGGAGAAGTCTGCTGTAGTAGTAGCAGTTTCTGCTGCAGAGACTCAGGACCATTCCGTTAAGGGTGAATCCCCTGAAGCTGCCGAAGATGCTGTAGAATTAAAAGGTGAAGCGCACGAGGATGTTGAAACTCCGCAAACTGAAGCGAGTCCGCAGGCTCCTGAGAAGGTTGATGCAGTAGCCGTACAGGAGCCCTTAGCGCAGCCGGCAAAGAGTAAAAAACCGCCGGTTGAAAAAGCTACCAGCGATCGTGCCAAGATTCTTGGTCGGGTTGAATTACCACCGGCTGCTCCTGCCGGCCAACGCAAGCCTAGGGCTGGAGAACGCCCAGCACGTCAGGATAGAAAACCTGCTCATATTGGTGCTCGTCCTGGTGCTCGTCCTGGTGCAACGCCTGGTGCTCGTCCTGCTACAACGCCTGGTGCTCGTCCTGCTTATCCGGCTGCTCGACCTGGTGCAACCCCGAGTAGGGGAAATAAACGGGTTGATCCTGCTCCGTTAGCTCCAATGGAGCAACCCCTTCCTGAAAAAGAAGGTCGGAACAAGAAACGGACCAAGGGTCGTCGTGGTGAGAACGTTGAGGCTCAGGATGGACTTGTTTCACGCCGTGGGCGTCGGGTCGAGGTTTTTGAACCTGGGCGCGGTGGTCAGAAAAAGAAGCGTGGCGGAAAGCATTCGAAGCAGAGTAAGCAGACCGAGGTTACTCTTAGTAAAGCAATAAAGAGGGTCGTCCGAATTAGTGATTCTATCACTGTTGGTGAATTAGCTAAAAGAATGGGTGTGAAGGCCAAGGAACTGATTGCCGAGCTGATGCGCCAGGGCTCAATGGTTACGATCAATCATCCCCTCGATTTTGAGTCTGCGGCACTGTTAGCTACAGAGTTTAATCATGAAGTTGAAAATGTTGCTTTTGATGAAGAAACAGTTTTGGCACTTGAACCCACTAAAGAGACTGAAGATAGGGCTGAAGATCTTGAAACTCGGCCTCCGGTTGTTACCATCATGGGTCATGTCGATCATGGTAAAACCAGCTTGCTGGATGCCATTCGAGAAGCCAATGTCACTGAGGGTGAAGCCGGTGGAATTACTCAACATATCGGTGCATATGATGTTGAGCTTGATGGTAGGAAAGTCACATTTCTAGATACTCCTGGACACGAAGCATTTACCGCTATGCGTGCTCGTGGTGCCGGAGTGACCGATATTGTTATCCTGGTTGTTGCTGCTGATGACGGGGTGATGCCACAAACAAAAGAAGCAATTAGTCACTCCAAAGCTGCTGGGGTTCCGATTATTATCGCCATCAATAAAATTGATAAGCCCGATGCAAATCCTGAACGGGTTAAGCAGGAATTGACCGAATATGAGCTTGTTCCGGAAGAGTGGGGCGGTGATACAATTTTTGTAGAAGTTTCAGCTAAGCAGCAGACTAATCTTGACACCCTTCTAGAAATGGTTTTGCTCCAGGCAGAAGTTCTTGAGCTGAAGGCTAACCCAAATAAACGCGCTAAGGGCTCGATCGTTGAAGCTCGTCTAGATAAGGGGCGTGGTCCGATTGCGACTGTTCTGGTTCAGGATGGAACCTTGAAGATTGGTGATGCTATTGTTGCCGGTCTGCACTTCGGGCGGGTTCGTTCAATGATTACAGCAACTGGTTTTCAGGTTAAAGACGCCGGTCCATCGTTTCCTGTCGAAGTGACTGGTTTGGGAGGGGTCCCGAATGCTGGCGAATCTTTCCATGCTGTTGAAAATGAAAAAGCAGCCAAGGATGTTTCTCAACATCGCCAGTCTAAACAGCGTGAAACGGATCTTTCCAAGCATAGCAAGGTTTCACTTGAACAGCTGTTTGCCAAGATGCAGGAAGGTGTCGTTGAGGAACTTGCAATTATTATCAAGGCAGACGTGCAGGGTTCTGTTGAGGCGGTTCGTGACGCCCTGGAGAAATTGTCGACAGATGCTTGTCGATTAAATGTTCTTCATACTGGAGTTGGTGGAATTTCGGAAAGCGACATAACTCTTGCCACTGCGTCCAATGCCATTGTCCTTGGCTTCAATGTTCGTCCAGAATCCAAAGCAAAAACCCTGGCAGAGGTTGAGAAGGTTGATATCCGCCTTTACTCGGTCATATACGATGCCGTTAATGACATCCGTGATGCAATGGAAGGTTTATTGGCTCCAACGTTGAAAGAAAAAGAGTTGGGTCGTGTCGAGGTTCGCGACACCTTCCATGTCACGCGAGTTGGAACCATTGCTGGTTGCTACGTGGTGGATGGTAAGATCGTTCGCAATGCCAAAACTCGGTTGATTCGAGATAACGTGGTTGTCTGGCAAGGCAAGCTGAGCTCACTTAAGCGTTTTAAAGATGATGCTAAAGAAGTTGCTAGTGGTTACGAGTGCGGCATTGGTCTGGATAAATTCAATGATATTAAGGTTGGTGATATTATTGAAGCTTTTGAAATAGAAGAGGTCAAAACCACTCTTTGATGATCTCACAAAAAGTCTGAAGTAGATATCCATGATCGTCGGCGTCATTCGCATAGATTTGCGCTTGTTTGATATCCATTCATTGAAACAAAAACGTTCACTGGTGAGCCGACTGTTGAATCGTTTGCGTTCTAAATTCCCACTGTCAGTAGCAGAAGTTGGTTGTTTGGATCTTTTGCAACGAACGGTTTTTGGTGCCAGTATGACAGCTGGAACCGAAACACTAATTCAGTCTGTCTTCAAAAATCTAGAGGATGAATTATATTCATCGGGGATGGTTGAGATTATTGAATTGGATATTGAATATATACATTATGGAGAAGATCTCAGTTGAGCAGTTATCGTCCTGAACGAGTAGGTGAACAAATTCACAAAGAAACAACCCGCTTATTAATGTATAGCATTAAGGATCCACGCGTAGCTCCGGTAACTATTACTGGAGTTCTCATGTCCCGCGACATCAGTTCTGCAAGAATTTACTTCACTGTTACCGACGAGTCCGCCGAACGAAAAGATGCCGAACAGGGTCTAAAAAGTGCCGCTCCTTATATTCGCCGAGAATTAGGGAAAATCATGCAGCTACGCTTTGTTCCAAATATTTACTTTAAATTTGATACTTCTGTCAGCTATGGCCAGAAGATCGATGCTTTACTGCACCAGGTGCAGGATGATTTAAATGATAGTTCAGCAGATAATTGATCTGATCAAGAATAACCAGAGTTTTCTCGTTGTTGCCCATGAAAACCCTGATGGTGACGCCATAGGTTCTACCCTCGCATTGGCATTGGCTCTGCGAGATATGGGTAAAGATGTTGTCGCCTATAATGTCGATGATATACCTGCAGTTATGCGTTTTCTTCCACAATCTGATTTTCTGCTTAACAGTTTACCTGATGACTCAAGATTCGATGTCGCTTTTGTTCTTGATGCTGGTGATGTTGAAAGAACGGCATTACCAGTAAAAGAACTGTGTCAAACAATGGTTAATATTGACCATCATCCCTATTCAACTTTTGGTGATCTATGCTACGTCGATACCACTGCCTGTGCCACGGCAGTTTTGATCTACCGCTTGCTAGTAGCTTGCCACTATCAACCAAGCTTGGCCGTTGCTAAAGCGCTCTATCTCGGGATTTTATCTGATACCGGTTCGTTCCGCTATTCCAGTGCCAATCAGGAATCTTTTGTTGTTGCTGGGGAGTTGATTGGTTTGGGAATTGATCCATGGGAAATTTCCAGTAACCTTTATGAAAGCCTTGCCCCGGAAAGGATGAAGTTGCTTAGCTTGGTTCTGCCAACCCTGCAGATATCTTCCTGCGGTCGCTATGCTTCTGTTGCTATGACTTTAGATACGCTACAGAAATCCGGAGCTTCTGAAGAACATGCTGACGGGTTTGTGAACTATCCTCGAGCTATTTGCGGTGTTGAAGTGGCCCTTTTTTTTAATCAGATATCTGAGAAACGCTATAAAGTCAGTTTTCGATCAAGAGGAACTATTGATGTCGGATCTTTATCGCGTCAACTTGGTGGCGGCGGTCATCACAATGCAGCTGGGGCTAAAATCAACGGAACCCTGGATGAGGTGAGAACCTCTGTTGCCAAACTTCTAGACCAACTCTTCAGCTGATATTCGTGCACGGTCTTCTCCTAATTGATAAATCTGCTGGAATGACATCTCATGATGTCGTTCGCAAGGTCAGACGTATTTATCGAACCCGTAAGGTTGGTCACGCCGGGACTCTCGATCCCCTTGCGACGGGAGTGTTACCAGTTGCAATCGGTGATGGGACAAAAATTCTGCAATTTTTACTTGCCGAAGATAAATCCTATCGGGCAACATTTACGCTGGGAATTACAACAGACACTCTTGATGCTGAAGGCCAAGTTCTACTGGAACGTCCGGTGCCCGAATTCACTGCCAGCGAGTTGGAAAATATTTGTGCTGAGTTTCGTGGCGACATTGATCAACTTCCGCCGATGTTTTCCGCGCTCAAAAAAAATGGTGTTCCCCTCTATAAACTAGCCCGGCAAGGTAAAACCGTTGAACGTGAGCTGCGTCAAGTGACGATCCATCGGTTGGATGTGATCGAGTTTGACGCAAAAACGGTGACAATTGAAGTTGCTTGCTCCAAAGGAACCTACATCCGCACCCTCATCAGTGATATCGGTGAGAAGCTGGGCTGTGGCGCACATCTGTCAGCACTACGCCGCATGCAAAGTGGTATTTTTTCCATCAATGACTGTCGGACTTTAGATGAATTACAGTCGTTTGATGAGCCTTGTTCAGTTTTATTGACTCTGGATGAGGCTTTAAATAACTTTCCTGCAGTGCAAGTTAATGAATCTGCCGCCGCTGCTTTGAAATTTGGAATTCCGCCGGAGTTGAGCCAAGTCAAACATTTTGGAGAGCTAATCAGCGGAGGTTTAATGCGTTTGCAGGTTGATCATAAGTCGGCGGCAATAGCGCGTTATGTGCCGCTGCGTAGTAAAGAAAAGCGTGGGGATTTTGAATTGATCCGGGTTTTTGTCAGTTATTAGAGTGATGGTCTCGACAAAAATGAATCTGCTGTCTATCCCATCAAAAAAGAAGTTTAATCTTTACAGACGAACTTGAACTGTGGTAATTTTCGCTGCTCTGTATATATCGCTTAAAACAGCCACGCCACTGGCTTTATTGAACTTAAAAAGGAGACTATCGTGCTCGGCACAGAACGCAAACAGGAAATCATTAATGAGTATAAGCGTCATGAAGGTGACACCGGTTCTCCGGAAGTGCAGATTGCACTTCTGACGGAACGGATCACTTATCTGACAGGTCATTTCAAGATTCACAAAAAGGATCATCACTCGCGTCGAGGCCTACTACAAATGGTTGGTCAGCGACGTCGATTGCTTGATTATTTAATTAAGCAGGACGTCGGGCGCTACCAGACAATAATCAAAGCTCTCAGTCTACGTCGTTAAAAAGAGCAGCATGTCCTAACAGGCATGCTGCTTTTGTGTTTTTATCATCTGGCTGTGGAGGCTGTCCGGAGAGAACTTCTGAATACAAATTCAGAGATTGTCTCAGGCCAACCTCCTATAGCTGTTATACCAAGCGGAGGTTCCATATGGATGGGACCAGTAATACAAAGGAGTACTAAATATGGCCTTTCAAAAGGTTGAAATTGATTTTAATGGTCAGCCCTTGACGATTGAAACTGGAAAAGTTGCCCGTCAGGCTGACGGTGCAGTTATTGTTACCTATGGTGAAACTAAAGTGCTTTGCACCGTGGTTTCTGCTAGAAAAATGCGTGCGGGTCAGGATTTTTTCCCTCTGACTGTCAATTACGCTGAAAAGTTCTATGCAGCTGGCAAAATCCCCGGCTCTTTTTTCCGCCGTGAGCGTGGCTCAACAGAGCGTGAAACCTTGATCTGCCGCCTTATTGATCGCCCAATGCGTCCACTTTTCCCAAAAGGTTACATGTT
>JASJGU010000123.1:0-3392 GCA_033791385.1 Desulfuromusa sp. | reverse complement strand
GTTGTGGCCATGTAAATTTTCACAATCACCTTGGTAGTTCAGTAAGTTATGGGCTGCGGCAAAATGGGTCAATATTGTTAAATGGTACATATTCTCTCCTGGGAATTCCTGGTTAAAAATCTTGTTCCGTCTGTGGGGCTTTGCCACCATCGACGGAATACTCTTCACTTGCCCAGCGACCAAGGTCGATCACGCGGCATTTCTCAGAACAAAAAGGTCGAGATGGATTATCCGTCCAAAATGTTTTTTCCCCACAGCGTGGACAATTTATTTCGATATTATTCATGCTCTCACTATAACGGCTGTTGCTATGAAAAGAAACCATTAGGAAATTTTCGCACGGAACCTAAAACCTCCTGGAATAAAAAGCCCCGGATCTAAAGACCCAGGGCTATTATTTTATTGGAGCGGAAGACGAGGTTCGAACTCGCGACATTCAGCTTGGGAAGCTGACGCTCTACCAACTGAGCTACTCCCGCATTTGTGGGCGCAGTATAGTGATTAGGGCTCTTTGTTGTCAAATAGTAATTTACTTTTCAGCCAATTTTCAGCCTGAACAGGGGTGCTAATTTCTTCATTAATTTCAGCTAGTTTTAACTTTAATTGCCATACACCAATCTGAGTATTCGGAGAGTCTTTTAAGAGAGATGAAATCAACCTGCCATTGAGCAAGTCAGGAACACGACCCAGCTTCTGTACGGCAGCAAAAGATTTTTGCAATTCCAAAATTCTCATCAATGTTAAGGAGTTCCCGTAGACACCCCAGTAGAGCATTTTTTCATAGGCAAAAGGATTCAGTTGTTCAACCAATAGCGCTTGCTGCCTTTGTCCCACAAGCGTTCCGACAAGAGAGAAAAGTTCTGCAGCCGGCTCATTTTGTAATTCCTCAAGCAATCGCTGCTGATAACGGCTAAGTCGTAAGCGTTTATGCAGCAATTCTTGCAAGTTTGATGGCGAATAGTATTTTAATAAGCGTGCAAGAAGAAAAATGGCGCGGACAGAAAACAAATCAAATTTTTCTGAATCTGACATCCCCATTTCTGCCGTCAGTCCTACCTCATTAATTTTTTTATTGAGACTCTTAATTTCGACGACAGCTGTGAGCCTGTCCCAATAACGACCTGCAGAACCAAACAGAACCCCCAACAATTCAGTATCAATGAGTAATTCAATGCCTTTGATATTTTTTTCTGCATTCAGGATTTTGGCTAGCTCATCCCTGCTCCGTTCACCGGCCACATTCACTATTAAATGCGCCGAAGAGATAATTTGTTCCAACGTCTCGGCTGAAAGTTCGAAATCAAGTGCAACTGCATGCCGAATTCCTTTCAACATACGCAGCGGATCGTCGGTAAAACTTTGGGCAGAACAAGAATGGAGCTGCTTCTTGAGCAGATGATTGACTCCACCAAGAGGATCGAGGAGCTTAGAATTGGGGAATGATTTATCCAGCGGAAGAGCTAAAGCATTGATTGTAAAATCGCGTAATTGAAGATCTTCAATGATTGATGGAGCACGTAGCGGGGAAAAATCGACAGTAAGACCATCTTGCAACAAGACCCGACTCTGCCTGCGGTTAGAATCGAGCCAGAACCAATCACCTGACACTTCCGCGGCCCAAGCTTGAGTCAAAACAGTCGGGTCACCTGAACAAGCAATATCGATATCAACCTGGGGCAAATCAAGCAAGGTGTTCCGCAAACATCCACCAACCAGCCAGAAGTCAATGTCACTTTTAAGGGTATTACTGATGAGAAGCGTTAACTCTGGATTATGCTTGATGAACGCGGTAAGAGCAGAAATTTCAGAACACATGCCGATAAACTCCACGACTCAAACAAAGAAAGGGCAACTTACGCGTTCCTGGTAGAAACTATTCTATCCATGAGGTATCACCACTGCCCTGACGAAGAACCTCAATCTTATCATTCAATAAACTGATAACAGTTGAAGCTTCATCCATAGAGATTTCACCATCAATAACAAAATCAACCAGATGCCCCATCCTATCTTCAATGTCCCTTGGATCCTGTGGTGTATCCTCGCCAGAAGTATTGGCACTGGTTGTGACTATAGGATGACCAAGCTCTTTGACAATAGCTTGGCAAATCGCGTTTTGTGGTATTCGCACACCAACAGTTTTTTGTTTGGTGCTTAGTGATTCAGGAACAATTTTCGTAGCGTCAAGAACAAAAGTATAAGCGCCAGGCAAGTGCCGTTTCATGACCTTGAAAGCAAAATTGCTAACTTGAGCGTAGTTGGAAATCTCGGCAAGATCATTGCAAATAAATGAAAATGGCTTATGTTTGTCACGTTTCTTAATCTGAAAAATTTGTTTAATTGCCTTGCGATTGAAGATGTCGCAACCAATGCCGTAAGTAGTATCGGTTGGATAGATAATAACTCCACCCTGCTTCAGACACTCGACTACCTGCTTAATTAAGCGCGGTTGTGGATTTACTGGGTTAATTGATAAAAACACCGTTACGCTCCCTTAAAATTTAAATCTGGGCAATATTTCTTTGTAAGGTTAAATTTTTAGCTAAATTAAAGCAACATTTTCAAACCAATGACCAGACGCATCTCAGCGTAGATAGAAGTCAGTTGTTCATAGTTATGCAATGTCACCAACACTGAAACAGATTGATAGGTTCCTTTACCACTTGGTCGGCACTTAACCGCATCTTGTGCCACCACAATATATTTACTAACTGCCGCAACAATGGCATCCTTGAAAGGGTCGCCCGCAAGACCCATGGCTTTAAATTGATAATGACAAGGAAATTCAAGCAAGTCTTTGGGATTATTATTATTCATATTCGTGGTTCGTTTTGCCGGTATGACCAAAGCCCCCGGAGCCACGTTTTGTTTCCGTGAGTTCCAAAACCTGAACTAAATCGGCCTGACAAACCGGCGCAACAATAAGCTGGGCAATTCTATCACCAGGATTAATAGTGAAACTCTCCATCCCGTGGTTAATTAGAATAATATTAACTTCACCGCGATAATCAGCATCAATAGTCCCAGGCGAATTCACTAGAGCGATGCCATGTTTTATCGCCAATCCCGAGCGAGGTCTGACTTGGATTTCATATCCGAGCGGAATGGCAAAAGCCAACCCGGTCGGAACCAGACAACGCTGCCCCGCCTCAAGTGTCAGTGCGTCATCCAGCAGCGCACAGACATCCATCCCGGCCGCCAACTCAGTCATATATTCAGGAATTCTGGCATCTGGATGAAGTTTTTTTACCTGTACTTGTGGTTTTTGCATGTCTACGTTCCTGAAAAAAGGGCCGGTGAAGAGTTTAAATTCTCCACCAGCCATTTATGTACTACTTATCGGTTATTAAACCGAAGGGCTAATCCTCTTCGGGCATTACCATACCAAGCGC
>JASJGU010000122.1:0-5314 GCA_033791385.1 Desulfuromusa sp. | reverse complement strand
CACGTCCAAGTGAAGCTGAATTGTTCAATAGTCAGCCAATCAATAATCAGCAGCAATTAATTGATTTTCTGTTGCGTGGCGCCCGTCCCAAAGCTGAGTGGGGCGTTGGTCTGGAAACAGAAAAGCTGGTGGTTGATCGCTACACCGGCGAGGCGGTCGGCTATGAGCGGATTCGTGAACTACTCGCCAAGCTTGATGGAATCGGGGGTTGGCAAGGGGTTTATGAGCAGAAAAACCTGGTTGGTTTGCAGGGGAAGCGTTCCTCGGTGACTTTGGAGCCGGGGGGGCAGCTGGAACTTTCTGGAAAATTCTGTTGTGATATCGCCTGTAGTTGGCGTGATCTGAATCGCTATCGACAACATATTGTTACCATGGGACATGACCTCGGATTAGTCTTCCTGGGTCTGGGTGTTCACCCATTTACCCCACTTGAGAAGATTTCCTGGTTGCCCAAGCCCCGTTATGAAATCATGGGCCCCTATATGTTGAAGACTGGCGACATGGGACAACGGATGATGAAGCAGACCGCCGGCACTCAAGTTAATCTTGATTTTTCCGATGAGACAGACTGTGTTCGTAAACTCCGGGTTGCGCAATGGCTGAGTCCGGTCTGCTATGCTCTGTTTGCAAATTCAGCGATTCTCGAAGATCAACCGAGTGGTTGTCTTTCATTGCGTGGAGAGATCTGGTCGCGAACTGATCCCGACCGTTGTGGTTTGATTGAGCAGTTGCTCAAACCAAATGCCGGGTTGAACGATTTTGTCGAATATGCTCTGGATGTTCCCCTCTATTTTATTCAGCGCCAGCAACAGTATATTAATATGACCCAAAATCGCGTCACATTTCGCCAGTTCCTGGAACATGGCTGGGAATCCAACCAGGCAACTCTGGAGGATTGGAATCTGCATCTTTCGACCATCTTTCCCGAAGTGCGACTCCGACCGCAGATTGAAGTGCGCAGCGCCGATAGTCTGCCGCCACGTTATACTGCAGCGGTTGCGGCGCTTTATAAGGGGTTACTTTATACTGAACAGGGTCTCAGCAAGGTCGAAAGTCTTTTTTCTTCACTATCAGTAGAAGATTTTCACCTCATCTATCGGTCCTCTTGGCGAACCGGGTTGAAAACCAGAATGCAGGATGGAACCCTGCAGGAGGTTGCGACAGAATTGCTGAGAATTGCAACTCTCAGCCTGCAGGAACAGTTTCGCAATGGTGATAGTGGTGCGGATGAAAGTTGTTTCTTGCGGGAGATGGATGAGATTGTCACAACGGGAGAAACCCTGGCCGAGCGCTTATTAAAGCGTTGGCAGGGGGGACGACAGGAAAAGCTGGCACTATTGTTTGAGCATTGTGGTTATGCCGAAAGTTGATGATTGCGCAAAAGCACAGTTGATTATTGTGGAATTGGCAGCAATTAAATACGCGATGCCACGTGTTTTTCCTTTATTTTTCAGCGTAGTCTAACCACCATCAACTGTTTCGGTGTGGCAGTCGGAATGTTGAATTATAAAAAAAGATACATCTTACCTCCTTTCTTAGTTTAAGGCCGCTAGCGGGAATACCTCCCCCCGTTAGCGGCCATTTTTTTTGCAACAGGATTTAATCTGTCTGAGTTCCACTTTCTCTTGATTTATCAACCTGATTCCTGTTTCAATATGCAGCTTAAAATATAACCGGAATCAGTGAGTACTCGACAGCAAATAGCACAAGTCATTAAACCGTCTGAGGGTTTCAAAAATCGCCGCTTAACCCACAGGCGGAGCTAGGATTTTTGAAACCCTCAGACAATCCAAGCACTTGCACTCTTTATTTGCCACGCACTCACAGATCCCGATTTAAACCAAGGAGCTGCACATGCCGTCACAAAAATTCTCTGATCCTGTCGTTCGTCAATCAATTGATACTATTCGCCTTTTGTCAGCTGATGCCGTTGAAAAGGCCAATTCTGGTCATCCTGGCACACCAATGGAGGCGGCACCAATCGCTTATCTGTTGTATCTGCGTCATTTGAAGCATAATCCCACTAATCCTGATTGGGCCGGGCGGGATCGGTTTATTCTCTCCTGCGGACATGCTTCATCTCTGCTTTACAGTATGTTGCATCTGACCGGTTACGACTTGTCTCTCGACGACATCAAAAATTTTCGCCAGTTTGGTAGCAAGACTGCCGGTCATCCAGAGTTTGGCCATGTGCCGGGGGTAGAAACGACAACTGGTCCCTTGGGACAAGGTGTTGCTGTCGCAGTCGGTATGGCCATGGGTGGTCAGTATTTGTCGCAACAGGTGGATGCAGAACTGTTCGATTATCGAACCTGGGTGATCTGCTCTGATGGCGATTTGATGGAAGGGGTTTCTGCTGAAGCGGGTTCTTTAGCCGGACATTTGCAACTCGGCCATCTAAATTATATTTATCTGGACAATAAAATTACCATTGAAGGCGATACCGGGCTGGCTTTTACTGAAGATGTCGGTACCCGCTATTTAGCTTATGGTTGGCATGTTGAGCGGGTTGAGGGTGAAAATCTTCTTGAAATTGATGCCGCTATGGAGCGAGCCAAAAATGATCCCCGCCCATCGCTGATTATTGCCCGGACGCACATTGGCCTGGGTGCACCGAATAAACAGGATACTGCTGCTGCCCATGGTTCTCCGTTGGGGGCAAATGAACTTGCGTTGACTAAACAGGCTTATGGTCGTGATCCCCAAGAATCTTTTGTGATTCCTGCAGAAGTGGCCAAGCATATGGGTTCCTGCCTGACTCGCGGTGCTGAGTTGGAAGAGCAATGGCAACAATTGTTCGAACAGAAAAAAACAGCACCACAAGTCAGTTCCTGGATAGCGGTCAGCAAAGGTGAATTGCCTGCCGGTTGGGAAGCAGCCTTGCCGATATTCTCACCGGAAGATGGTGCCAAGGCGACCCGTCAGGCCAGCGGTGCCGCAATCAATGGTTTGGCAGAAAAGCTGCCGTTTTTGATTGGTGGCTCTGCCGACCTTGCCCCATCCAACAATACTGAAATCAAGGGGGCAGGTTCTTGGCTCCCCGGGCAGAGTGCACGCAATATCCATTACGGTATTCGTGAACATGCCATGGGTTCGATCATGAATGGCCTGTGCCATACCCCGGGACTGATCCCCTTTGCTGGAACGTTCTTTGTTTTTGCCGACTATATGCGTCCGGCAATCCGCATGGCTGCTCTGATGGGTTTAGCACCGATTTATGTTATGACCCATGATTCTATTGGTCTTGGCGAGGATGGCCCCACCCATCAGCCGGTGGAACATCTCGCCTCCTTGCGGGCGATGCCAAATCTGACCGTTATCCGTCCAGCCGATGCCAATGAAACCTCAGAAGCATGGAAAGCTGCAATTGCCAATCGCAAGGGACCGACGATGTTGGTATTATCCCGTCAGGGGCTACCAACACTGGATCGCAATCAGTTTGCTGCCGCCACAGGGCTGCAGAAGGGTGGTTATGTCCTAGCTCCTGAAACAGGAGAATTGCAGCTTATCTTGCTGGCGAGTGGTTCTGAAGTTCAACATGCGATCGCTGCACGGGAAAGCCTGCAGGCTGATGGTATCGGTACACGGGTTGTTTCAATGCCGTGCTGGGAGCTGTTTGAAGCCCAGGATGCCACTTATCGTGAGCAGGTGCTTCCCGCTGCTTGTCACAAGCGCGTGTCGATGGAGGCTGGCAGCCGGTTTGGCTGGGAACGTTACGTTGGTCTGAGCGGTCGAAGCATCGGTATGGATGAATTTGGTGCCAGCGCCCCGGCTGATGAGTTGATGAAACATTTTGGCTTTACGGCTGAGAACATGGTTTCTGTGGCTAAGGAGTTACTTGGCTGAGAGGGATTCTAAAAAAAACTGACGAACGACAAAGGGTGACCTATATGGTCGCCCTTTGTCGTTGAAAGCTGATGATCTGGTTAAGTAAAAAAGGTGATCAATGAGTCGGAGCGAAGATTTTTCCTGACAGCACGCCTTTCATGGTTCTGATAAAGACCAAAACCCAGACCAACAATAAAAACGCAACGGCAAATTGGTAGAAGTTATAGATAATGCCAAATTGTGATGCTTTCCAGGCAACACCGGAAGAGACACATAGCGCCCCGGCTGGGAAAGTAAAAGCCCACCACGACAGAGCATAGGGCAGTTCAATTTTAGTCAAATAGTAGAGTGTTACGATCAAAGCCATAACGAACCACCAGACGGAAAAACCCCAGGTAAAAACAATGCCAATTTTACATATGGTGACAATGACTGTTGAATCCAAGCCCATTAAGTGATGATGACTGAACAAGTGCATCATTTTAAACAGGATGACCGAAATAATGGCTGTTGGGGCAATCCCGATAAAAAAGGTAGCGGCAAACTTGCTCATGGGGAGCTCATGGTAGATATAGCGATGATAAACTGCTGCGCCGACAAATAGAAACAGGAAGAAACCGACTCCGAAGCTGAGAGTGGAAAGGGTAACTGCCAGTTCCGCATGTTCTGGAAAGTATCCAGCCAACTCATATCCGGCTAGGGGAATGATCAATTTTGAAACGGGTGGGATATACCAGCCAAAATTGGCATGCTGAACTTTAATCTCATGATGACGAAAGATATGTATCAGGATGATGAATCCCAGTATATAAATTCCGGCAGATCCCAGCAGCCAGAGGTAATAAGCTAGTTGTAGTGAAACCTGATCACTGAAAAACATGGTGGGGAATTTCATCAGGTTTAGAGAAAAAAGAATCAGTGCAATCGGCATGGTTGGAAAAAAGTTGGAAGCGATCGGATGATTCAAATCTTTACGTACACTGGCTGGAAAGAGTAAAAACTTTGCCGTCCAGGGAATAAGTAAAAGAAAAAAAACTAAAGCTGAAAAAATGATACAGACAAAAGATAAAGGCCTTACCCAAGAATAGTCTAAAAACGATATGGCCAAAGGAATAACGGCGGTTCCCATCACTGCGGCGAACCAGGCCGGGTTAAAATGTTCAGTTAGACTGCTGGGTGTTAATTTAAATGGCTCGGCCA
Organism: Desulfuromusa sp.; assembly: GCA_033791385.1. Lineage (GTDB taxonomy): Bacteria > Desulfobacterota > Desulfuromonadia > Desulfuromonadales > Geopsychrobacteraceae > Desulfuromusa. Next base: position 286 of record JASJGU010000122.1, on the reverse strand, counting down.
CTTTTTCCTCCATTGATGTATTGCGTTCATAATCACTTCTCCAAAAGATCTTAAAAGAAACTCTCGCATTCTAAATACCCAGTCTGAAAATCTCAAGAAAAATATATTAAAAACTATATATACCAAATAGCGTTCCATCGAAAAAGATAATCAATATATATTGACTTTAGGATTTCTGCTCGTATACTGTGCAAATGCACATAACTGAGAGGGAATGTTTCTACATGCCAGGAGGAAGTAAAAGTGAAAAAGTATGATGTACTCATTATCGGTGGTGGCCCAGCAG
>JASJGU010000121.1:0-6602 GCA_033791385.1 Desulfuromusa sp. | reverse complement strand
ATCATGAAAATCGGCTAAAAATTGCCTCATCTCAATGCACGCGACATCCGACTGAGGACTGATCGCGTAGAGCTCAACCCGATTACAGGTTGAAACAATCATTGCTTCAGAAACAGAAGGCAGTTCCAACACCTGCTGTAGAGGAGCCTCCATTGCAGTTGGCGGGAAAGCAACTTTTTCTCGTATTTCTACTGGAGCTGTTTTGTGACTCAGCCCCACGATAACGATATTCATAAATATCTGCTCATAAAATTTTCATCAAAGAACGGCAAAGGCTTCAAAGGTATGATAGCCGCCAAGCAGCAGGTTCACCCCGAGGAAGGTAAACAGCAGAAACATAAATGCAATGATGGAAAAAATTGCCGCCTTGCGCCCGCGCCATCCGATTGTCAGGCGTCCATGCAATAATGCCGCATACAAAAACCAGGTAATCAATGACCAGGTTTCCTTAGGGTCCCAGCGCCAGTAAGTTCCCCACGCCGTATTAGCCCAGACAGCCCCACTGATAAGTCCCAAAGTCATCAACGGAAAACCGATACTCAGGCAGGTATAATTGACTTTATCCAAAATATCCAAGGACGGCAGAAGCTGATAAATCCCGGTAAAACGTTTGCTTTTCAGCATCCGATTTTGAATCAGATACATCACTCCAGCCCCGAAAGAAAGAGCAAAAGCAGCATGCCCTAGAAAAGCAAAGGTAATATGGACGGGGAAAAGCCAGTTCTGCAAAACCGGATTGAGCTGAACAACGATAGCTGGGCTTAAAGCGCTGCCAATCATCAATAAAAAAGCCAAAGGAGCTGCAAAAGCCCCCATCACCGACAAGCGGAAACGTAGATCCAACAACAGATAAAGCAAAACCAGACACCAGGCAAAAAATGATAACGATTCGTGCAGACTTGTAACCGGGGTGCCTCCCGCAGTCGAATGGCGAACAGCGAAGCAGGCTGCATGCAAAATCACCCCAGCCAATAAAACCCAGCGACCTACGCGCCCGGCCTGCTGCTTTTTACCGATCATGGCCACAAGATAAAGAATACTTGCAACAAGATAAATCAAGGTTGTGATGCTGAATAACAGATTCATTGTTCCCATGGCATCCCTTCTGACAGTCCCGTTTGATCTGATGACTTCGATGCTACTAAACTTTACCAAACCGAGTGATTGTATTTTTCCCGATTAATTCAGTCAACTAATATTCTCCGCTCAGAACATTCATCCCTCAGCGGCCAAAAAGTTCTGCCTCGACCAGCTCGCATAACAGGTGGCCAACAAACTGGGCTAATTCCAGCTGTCGCGGGGCATAACTCGTGGCCAAATTGAGACAAAGATCGACGCCATCACCCTGCAGTGGATCCCTCGAGCAGTCGTAGGAAACTAAAGCAACCGTTTGCTCATTCTCCACGACTTCGTCACGTAAACTCATCAATGACTTAGCTTCCGAGCCATCATTGAACAGCAGAAGCAAGTGATGCTGCGTATTTAAGGCGCGATAATGGCGAACCAGATGCTGCTCAACTTGACCCGCTGCTAACATTCTACTATTCAGGAGAGGATCGCTGCCAAGACATATCGCCGGCAGAACCGGGCGATCAAAACTGAGACGAAAAGCAAACTGGCTGGCCAGTTGCTGCGCCACCGGCTGCAACGAACCATTGCCGGCAATCAATAGATGTCCACCTTCGGTAAAAAGGGCGGCAAGCCGTTTAGCCAGCAGGATTAATTCATTATTTTGTTCACGACAAAACTGCTCAAACAATCCAACTGTCTGCCTGCATGTCGTGGATATTTTCTGATTCATTTACAGCTCCATCAAGAAATTGAATGGCAAAGTCTTTCATCCATCACCTCCGGCATGATATGAAGCCAACCCACCGCTGTCAAGCAAGACCAGATAAACCGATTACAACTTGATTTTCCCAAAAAATTCTATATATTAAAAACCAAATATTCCCTAGACATGTCTGATTACAGATGATAGTCAAAATAAGAAAAAGGAGAAACTGATGGCTAGCGACAAAGTTTTTGAATTTACCGACGCACAATTTGATGCTGACGTTCTAAAATCTGACACCCCGGTTCTGGTTGATTTCTGGGCAACTTGGTGTGCTCCATGCAAAGCGATTGCACCAGTACTTGACCAGCTCGCAGACGAATATGATGGAAAAATAAAGATCGGCAAGGTCAATGTCGATGAAAATCCTGCGACTCCCGGTCAATATGGCGTACGCGGTATCCCGACCATGATTCTATTTAAAGATGGAGCAATTGTTGATCAACTGGTTGGCGCTGTACCGAAAAAACAAATAGAAGCCTTACTGCAAAAAGCACTGTAATTCAACTCACAAAACAGGCTCCGTCAGGAGCCTGTTTTACTGCTAATCTGCAATTTCATCCAACCAGTCAATTATTTTTTTCTTGGCATCTCGTGGAATTTTTAGCTTGTTCATCTCTGTTACTATTTCTTGCTTCCCTTCCCGGGCTTTTTCAATTCTGCCGTCTGCTTGTTGTATAACTTCCCTTGATCCAGAATGCCAATATCGCCTCGCACGATATTTTTCCTTCACCGACTGCCGATAATGCTCTGCCAGCTGTTCAGCACGCAGCAACAAACTCTTTATTCGTTCTTGTTTATGCTGTTGTTCACGCTGAACATCAAGAATTGTTTGCTGAAATTCAGCTCCAGCCCCTTGAGGGGCTTCCTGAGCAGGAACATAATTGAGGTTATCGGGATCTTTCGATTCGAGCACTTGCACCTGCCCACGACATTCAGCAGGAAGGGTTTGCAAGTTATCGGTCATGAATAGTCGTCCCTGCTTATCACGACAGGAATAGGTGGTTGCTTGCACCGTCACACCTGAAAAAACGATAACCAGCAGTAGAGCTAAGGTCTTTTGCATCCGTTCCTCCTTAACTGTTTTAGCGGCTTTCAAGCAAGATAGTCACCGGGCCATCATTAACCAGATCAACTGCCATATCTGCCCGGAATTGACCTGTTTGAACTTTGACTCCCCGTTGTTTCAACTGAGCGACAAAATATTCGCAGAGTGGCTCAGCCAATTCCGGCGGGGCTGCTGCAGAAAATCCTGGACGCCGACCTTTTCGACAATCAGCTAACAAAGTAAACTGCGAGACAACCAACACCTCACCAGCACAGTCGAGGACAGAAAGGTTCATCTTTTCTGCAGTATCCTCAAAAATTCTCAATCCTGCTGCTTTATCTGCCAGATATTCCGCGGCCTTTTCATCATCACCGTTTTCAACCCCTAACAGAACCAGCAACCCAGAACCAATAGCAGCAATCCGCACACCATCAACACTTACGCCAGCGCGGCTGACCCGTTGAATAACTGCTCGCATTTCAGCTTACCCCCAACCACTCATCGAGTAATGTCCCGATCTCTGCCGGTCGTGTCAGCTGTGCATCAACATAACTGTATTCCTGCGTGACAAATTGCGCCGCCCCAACCAGAACCGTTTTCATGCCAAACTGTTTTGCCATTTGCAAATTCTGCAACTGATCTTCCACCATAATGCACTGGTCACCAGATAGTGATAATTCATCCAGAACCTGCCGATACGGATCAGGATTAGGTTTCGGTTGATAATCGGCAATCCTGATATCAAAAACATCGGCAAATAAACCATCTATCCCGAGAGCCGTGACCACCCGATCAACATGGCAGCGTGATCCATTGGTAAAAACATAACTCGGCAGACGAAGATTGCGCAGGGTTTGCTGCAGTTCAATATCAAAGGAGAGCCGGCTGGTAACGTCAACAGCATGCACGTAATCAAGGTAATCTTCGGGATCTATCCCATGATGAAGTATCAGTCCCTGTAAGGTCGCACCGTAATCTGTCCAGTAACGAAGCCGTAATCCATCCACTGCGGCCGGGTCGATGGCGACAACGTCTTCCATATAGCGATTGATGCGCACATCAATTAAAGAAAATAGATCTCGCTCAGCGGGATAAAGGGTATTGTCCAGGTCAAAAAGAACTGCTTTCATACGAGTATTTCTCTACCTCGGATCAAAATCGCCACTAAAAACTTCCACGGCAGGACCAGTCATTATCACCGACCCATTTGCCAACCACTCCAATTCCAGATCACCACCGCGCAGGTGGTTAATAATTTTTCGTTCAGTGCGACCGGTCAACACCCCCGCCACTGTAACCGCAGAGGCACCGCTACCACAAGCTAGAGTTTCTCCAGAGCCTCGCTCCCAGGTTCGCTGAATCACTTCTGTCGGACTGAGAACCTGAACAAACTCAACGTTAACTCGTTCAGGAAACCAGCAATGGTTTTCAACCTGCTTGCCGATTGCGGCGACAGGAAAATGTTCAACATCATCAACAAAAATGACCGCATGCGGGTTTCCCATAGAGAGACAGGTCACTTCCAACTGTTGCTCATCAACTTCCAGAGAAACGGATACGGCTTGCTCTGTAGCAGAGCCAGCCATCGGTATCTCCCCACGGGTTAATCCAGGCTCTCCCATATTGACACGAACCTGTTCCACCAACCCGGAAGAGCCAACAGCCATGGTCAGAGACAAAACACCACCACCCGTTTCTACTGTCATTTCCAGGCTTTCGACCAAGCCGTGATCGTAAGCATACTTGGCAACACAGCGGATTCCATTGCCACACATCTTGCCTTCACTGCCATCAAGATTAAACATCCGCATGCGCACATCAGCAACTGCAGAGGGAAGAATCAGAATCAAGCCATCCGAGCCAATGCCAAATTGTCGATTACTGACCTGTTCAGCCAATCCAGCGGGATCTACAATCTGGACTTCAAAGCCGTTAATATAGACGTAGTCATTCCCTGCCCCATGCATTTTTGTAAATTTCATTTTTTTCCCCAATCAAGGTTGTCATTCGACGTTGCATCGCAGATACTATAATGCAGTACAGCTAGTCGTCTCAACTCTTTAGTTTTTTCTACAGTCTTCTGACAGGAACTCTTTAAATACGCCTATGCTAAAAATTGTCCAAATACATGCCAGCGCGATGGATAACTTTTCTTACTTGATTTATTGCCCTAAAACCCTACGAGGAGCGGCAGTTGACCCATCAATGCGTCCCGCATTGCTACTGGAGCAAGCGGACAAGTTAGGCGTAAAAGTGGTGTTACTGCTGAATACCCATGGCCATCAGGATCATATTGCAGGCAATGAGTCGATTCTCAAACATACTGGGGCCAGGCTGGCAGCGCATCAGTCGGATGTTCCATGTCCCGATATTTCACTTGCAGAAGGTTCAAGACTTGAATTGGGGGGGAGCATAATTGAAGTCATGCATACCCCGGGACATACCCCAGGGTCGGTTATTTTCAAAACCGGAAATCAGATCATTACCGGTGATACGCTATTTGTCGGCCGCTGTGGACGTGCCGATTTACCAGGCAGTGATGTCGCAGCGCTTTATAACAGTCTGCAACGACTAAAAACTCTAGCGGGGGAAACCCAGATTTACCCTGGTCATGATTATGGACCAACTGTGACCTCGACAATCAGCTGGGAATTGAGAAATAATGATTATCTCAAATGCCCGGACTTACAGAGCTTCATTAAACTACGACTGGAAAACTGACTGGCTACCGCCTTGGCAATTTTTCAGGACAGATTCCGCAACGCGACAACCCTCGTTCCAGCTAGGCGATCGTTCCAACCACGGCGTTCGGGGTTAGTCAAAATCACCAGATAGCCTAGCCCTGCTGGCAACAATTGCAACAACCCGCCGACACTACGTAAAAAGGCCTGGGCAAAAGCCAAAGGCTCTCCTTCGGTCGTTTCAACCCGCAACCCGGTCAACATCTTTCCCGGCGTTTGCCCCGCCAAAAAGTGAAATAGGGTAAAATAACCAAAGGCCAGAAAAAAAAGTACCAGGAAATATGGCACCGACAGGTCAATCAGAGTTTCCAGGGAGGGCAGCAACCTGGTTTCCCCTATGGATATAGCAGCTTCTGCAGCCACAACGAAACTGATTCCAACGATAGCGAGAAGGACAAAGTCAAAGACAAAAGCCCCGATACAGTTGCCCAGTGAGGGAAGTGGAACAGCAGCATTATCTGTAGCCTCCTCAGGTAGGGCGTCCGTAATAACTGAGGAGACGACACTGGCAGTGGTGGTGACCGCAGCAACCAGAGGAACAGTGGTCGCGACGACTGTTTCAAACTCAGCAGTAACCATCTCTGGTTGTTCAACTAGGTTCGGAACAAATGAAACGGATTCCTCCAGCTCAAAAATGTAATTTTCTGGCCCATCTCCCTGTATTGAAGAATCAACATCCTCCACAAACAGGTCAGCAGATTCCCCAACCGATGCAGGAACGGAAGGTGATTCTGCAAAATGACTCAGGCTATCTTCCGGAGCCCCCACACTTTGTGGAGACTCCGGTAAATCAAAAGGGCGTGTGGGGCCCTCCTCAGTCCCTGAATCTCCAGACTCACTAGCACTCGCTGGGTCTTCATCATCAAAAGAAAAGTCATTATCATCAGCAGAGTCACTTCCCACGTCCGCCGGATCAAAACCGAAATCATCCTCAAGATCAGCCTCTGCATCTGGCAGATCAAAAGAAAAATCATCACCG
>JASJGU010000120.1:0-5336 GCA_033791385.1 Desulfuromusa sp. | reverse complement strand
AACAGTATGAGAATAATCGGCCCGAGAACTAGCTGTGGTCTATCCCCTGTATACGCTTTTGAGTTAAACAGCGGTCAAATTATTACGATATTGGCTGGGTGTAAAATTAGTAAATTGTTTGAATACAGCGTTAAACGTGCTTTTTGAAGAAAAACCGGCGGCCATTGCCAGCTCCAGAATTTTTATCGACTTGTCTTCTTTCAAGCGCTCACAAATATAGTTTATGCGGTATTCATTGACGAATTGGTAGAAGTTTTTCCCCTCTTGCTGGTTTAGCACTTCAGACAAATGATGAGTGCTTACACCGATGGCAGCTGACAAACTGGTCAAGGTTAACCGGTTGTCCAGATAAGTTTGTTGCTCTTGCATATGTTGCCTGACGACTTTTAACAAACCGCTTCTTATGTTGTCGTCCAATGCGCCTGAACTGGTCGTTGCCGGGGAGCTTGATGTTTCACCATTGGCAGTGCCCGAATCTGCTTCAAGATTTTCAGGATCTTCTGTCGTGTCTATGGTGAGTTGTTCGATTTTGAACAGCCTGGGGTTACGCCATTGAGCCATGGCGATGCTGTATATCAAAATAATGATCAAGCCGTCGCCCAAGGTAGAAAAATACAGATTATTGCCTGAAATACTGCCGGTGGCTTTCAACAGTCCGTTCAGAGAAAACAAAGACCAGATAACGAAATCGAGGATAAGCAACTTCCATAACCAGCTAAAAATATCGGGGTTAAAATTTGCCAGGTTATTTTTGGCCGCAACTCGATATTTCCTGATAAGCACCACAGTGAATCCGATATAAATGAATGCTTGTAGATATTGAATAAGCTCACTCAACAGAATCCCGATCGATTCAGGCCTACCATCGAGTATTGTATTGAGCTTGACCTCGGGCGATGCGAGCAGGAGTTCGATATTGAGCAAGAAACACAGCAATAGTGGGATAGTGTGCAATAGATCCCGATAGGTAAGAGGATGATCGGTGATAGCGTGCCGACAATACAAATACAAAAACGCGCCATAGCTTGCCGGCAGAAAGTAACTCCAGCCGATAAAACCGGAAAAGAGATTTACCTCCCGACTCATCGTAATAAAAGGCCCTAAAAAACTCAGGGCGAGAAAAAGACACCACCCGCCTAATATCTTGTTTGCATTGCTATTGTGCGCACCAAAGATCAATAAACAGGCAAGGACAAGCCCCTGAAAAGCACCAATAACATGAAGGTATTCCAGAAATACAAGCATTGTGATCTTTTGACATGGCGGGATACAAGTATAAAGCAGCAGCTATCAATCAATCCAGTTATAGGGCAGAAAAGCCAGATGGTCGTTAAATCAGGGTTGTTACTTGCGATTTAGGCGTTTCTGGACGAGGGATACACATTTTCCGTCCAGATTTTGCGCGTGTAGTTCTGCGTTATTACTGCATATTCCTGGCGGTTTTTTTGAACATATCGCCAAAAAAGTCCCCCTCATTCCAGCGGGGGCGCAATGGACTATTGGCGATATCTTCGCCAATCAGGAAATTGATGGTGGTAAAACTTGCACCCACCTTATAGTCAATCGGCAATGAAATATCATCGGAAGGTTGGTGGTAATGTTTACTGTAGTATTCACCAAAGACCTGACCACCATTAATACTCGGATCTTTGGAAGTGAATCCGGGTACCAGGTAAACGGAAGGCACCCCCTGTTTTACGAATGAATAATGGTCTGCATGGGTAAAAATAGCCTGTTCCGGTATCGGGTCGGGACTAAGACGTAAATTTATAGTCCTGGCAGCAGCCCGCACATTATCAGCCAGAGTTGAGTGCTGCGCACCAAAGGCAACGACATCGGCAAATGGATAGAGAATGACCGGCATGTCGAGATTGATGTTGGCAACCATTGAGTCTACCGGCACCGTTGGATAATGGGCGAAATAATTGGAACCCAGTAGATCGTGCTCTTCAGCTGTTACCGCGACAAACAGGATTGAACGCTTCGGCCTCTGACCAAGACTGAAGCGGCGGGCTGTTTCGAGCATGATGGCAATACCAGCGGCATTGTCGAGGGCACCATTGTTGATCAGATCGACGCCCTGGGTGTTCACGCCGATATGGTCCAGGTGTGCCGAATAAACCACATATTCATTTTTGAGCACGGGATCACTGCCTTCGAGAATTCCCACCACATTGGAGCTAAATAGCGCCTCATGCGTGCTTTTTCGTATAAGGGAAACCTCGACATCCATATCAAAACCCGCAGACAGGTCGTTTTCCCTGGCCTGGGCGAAGACTTGTTCTACATCGTAGCCGGCTGCCGAAAATATCTGCCGGCCAGCATCCATGGTCGCAAATGCGATTCCTTGAAGACCGGGATAGCTATCGAAAACACCACCTTCTTTCATCTTCCAGTTAATTAGCGGTCTGGACGCAAACGAAGGGATGTGTCGGTCCAATGTAATGACGCCAATCGCACCTCGATTGGCGGCGTGGCGGAGCTTTTCTCTAATATTGCTTATATGGGCGCCCTCTTCACTTGGATAGGAAGCGGGTCGGCCGGCAAACATCACAACAATTTTTCCTTGAACGTCAAGGTCGCCATAGTCATTATGTTTCATGCCCTTGGAAACAATGCCATAGCCGACGAAGACCAGCTTGCCCCTGACCTCGTCGATTGCTGAAGTAACACCGGCCAGAGAGACAAATTCTTTCGGCGATTTGAACTCGGTTTGGTTATTGGCGGTATGCAATATCATCTGCTGGGACGATTGCTCTACTGTGCTCCTGATAAAAGGCACAGATTGAAACCAGCTATTATTCTCTCCCGCCACCTTTAATCCATATTGCCTAAAATGGCTGGCCACATAGCGTGCCGCAATCTCGTATTCCTCGCTGCCTGTATTGCGTCCCTGTAGTAGATCATCGGCCAGGAATTCAATATGCGCACGCAAGGAGTTTTTCACCATTTCATCTGACGTAACTGACACCAGCATGTCCTGACGGGGTGTTGATTGGGCATAGTTGAAGACAAACAGGCTGCAAATGATCCAGGCCCAAAGAACCGATTTAAGTATTTTCATCATTTCGTTGCTTCCATCAATAAGACTTATTTAAAAGTTCTGCGTTTTTATCTGAGGAAATTAAATCAGTTGATGGTGGTCGAAGCGTCTGAATTGCTCGATCAGGACGTGCAATTCGGCCGAGTTGCACGTTTTATGGTACCCCGACACGCAGCCCGAAACTCTACACTGGGTATTGGCAACTTAACTGGCCATATCTGATAATCACACCATGAATACTTACAAACGACACCGATTCCCGCAGCTGGGCGGCCCCCTGAATCATCAGCTACGCCGGCTGGCTCTATTATCGCTTCAACCTAAGCCACCGCCGGTGTGCCGGGCCATTCAGATCAGCGGTAAGCAGCACTATCGTGATCTTAGGATCGGTGCGTTCAACGAGTGGAGTAGGGTAGTTGCCTGATATTTTAAGTCTAGTTTCCCTGGCCTCGAAAAGTTAATTCGTCGATACCGTCGGCAGGTGTGCGCAGTTAGCTCGCATTTGCAGCATCAGCAATTCCACACGCTTGCGTTGCATTCTCAATGAGTACTCTAGTTCCCTCAGGCGCGTGCGCACAGCGGCCCGTTCCCACTTTTCCAGGAGTGCGGTCTTCTTTTGTGCCAGTGCGCCTTCCAGTTCGCAAACGGTCCTTTCGTAACGTTCAGATTGCAACGCCTTCCAGCGAGTCATGCTCTCCGAAAGCAATTGATACTCCCGCTCCAGCAATTCCCGCAGTGGCTCGTTGGCCTGGGTTTTGTCCAGTTCAGAACTGGCGCGCTTTAATTGCATTGCCAACATAGCGCGTTGGATCTTGAAGTCTGGTACCCGTTGCAGATTGCTAGCCAGTCCAAGCCATGCGCAAAGCTTGATCATCCACTTGGTGGGGTCCCAGTGGTACCAACGCACACCGTTGCGGTAGTCGGCCTGAAATATGTGGTGGTAGTTGTGATAGCCCTCACCATAGGTGAGGAAGGCCAGGACAGGATTGTCCTTTGCGCTGTTTTCATCGCTATAGGGTTGCTTTCCCCAGTAGTGGGCCAGGGAGTTGATGAAGAAAGTGACGTGATGATTGATAACCAGTCGCAGCAGGCCTACCAGCAGTAATGTGCCCATAATGTCGCCGTACCACCAGCCAAGAGTCAGGGGTAGAAGGAGGTTCATGGCAACGGTTAGGACCAGGTAGTTGCGATGCTGCCACATGACTATCGGGTCTCGCTGCAGGTCCGGGGCGTTGCTGAAATCATTCTCACCAGAATTGTATTTGCGCAGCATCCAACCCATATGTGAAAACCACAGGCCGCGACCTGCCGAATAGGGGTCTCGCTCATTGTCGTCTACGAAGCGGTGGTGGCGGCGGTGGTCTGAGGCCCAGACCAGGATGCTGTTCTGCAGTGCTCCCGCGCCCCACAGGGCGTAGAACAGGCGCAGCGACCAATGTGCTTCATAAGCTTTGTGTGCCCACAGGCGGTGATAGCCACCGGTGATAGACAGGCCATTGAGATAGAGGAAGACCAGGGCGAGCAACCAGAGGGCGCCGTCATAGCCCTGATAGAACCCCCACAGGGGAACCAGAATGATCGCGGCCAGTGGCAGGCCAATGAAAATCACCAGGTTGGCGGGGTAAAAATCTGGCTTCTCAGTTGCTGTGGTCATAGAAATGCTGTCCTTTGGATTGCCGCGGCGACCGGGCAATGTCTGATGAGTCATGCCACTTGGCTAAAGTCGATACGCTCAAGATTTTTAGTATCTACAGAGTGACGGGCTTTCCACAAATCGTAGCTTTCTTGTAGCGTCAACCAGCTTTCAGCAGTGCCTCCGAGAACCTCAGACAGTCTGACTGCCATTTCAGGAGAAACTCCGGACTTTCCGTTTAGCAAGCGACTAAACGTACTGCGTGCTACGTCAAGCTGATCTGCAACCATGTTCCCCGTGATTTCACTAAACGGCTCAATATAGGTGCGGTAAATCAATCCGCCGGGGTGTGGCGGGTTATGTTGCTGGAATGTCATTAGTGGTAATCCTCATAGTTAACAACGTAGGCGTTGCCGTCTTCAAACCTAAACACAATTCGCCAGTTGCTTGAAACATCGACAGCCCAATGCCCTTTAAGCTTCCCTTTCAATTCGTGTAGCCGATAATCTGGTTTATCCATATCCCCAACGGCTGACGCGGCGTGTAAAAAAGCCAAGCGATCTCCAATCTTCGCAGCATGTGCCGCTCGAATGCCTGCCTTGCTACCTTTCGTGAAAAACTTTTCCAGTCCTTTGTGTTTAAAGGTTTTAATCATTGACT
>JASJGU010000119.1:0-4046 GCA_033791385.1 Desulfuromusa sp. | reverse complement strand
GCGGTATTTTGGTACGCGACAATTTACCTGCGCTCAGGCTTGTGTGCAAACCCTACCGAAAGCCTGATACAGAATATTGGGTTGGATGGATCGGGAGTTAATTGCATCACCGGTGTTGAGCACATGGCTGGGGGCTTGAGTCAGAAAACCGAGTTTAAATTCCAATCGAAAATAGAAGAAAATACTATAGCGTTCAATAGAATATTGAGTTTCTACGATGAGTCCAGAAGACCTCTGATGCTTCGGGTTTGGAGAAGATTAAAACATTTATTTGAATAGAAATCTGGTCAGAGAAACCGTGTTTCTAATCTTTAACCAGACCAGTTATCAACATACCAGATAGTCTCAAAGTCCTTGAAAGGGAATCATGATGACCATAAAACTGTCGCGTTCCACTCTGAAAAAAATTATAAATGTACCATTAAACGCAATAGGGTTAACGCTGGAAAAAACGATGTCAGGAGGTGCAGCGCCAACCTGGAGCGATAGGATGAAACTTGCAAAAAACCTGGGATTCTCACCCAAAGGAATTTTAGATGGGGGAGCTTTCAAGGGTCATTGGTCACAAGAGGCTGCTTCATTGTTCCCTCATGTACCTATTATCATTGTTGAACCAAACCCCTTTGTGCAGGAAGACATAATAAGAGCCGCCTCTCAAATAGAGCCAACTCCAAGAGTCCTCAGTGTTGCGCTTGGTGAATTTCAAGGAAAAGCCAGACTGAATATCTGGCGAGAAGAGAAATTAGACACTGGTGCATCACTCCTTGATCACGTATCAGGAAAAGCGAACAAAACGATTGAAGTGGATGTTGATACGCTAGATAACATCTCACTGCTATCCGGATTTTATCCTGATTTGGTTAAGCTCGACTTACAAGGAGCTGAGCTTTCAGCACTTAAAGGGGCTACCCGTGTTTTAAAGCATGCGGAGCTTATGATGATTGAATTCGGTTGTCTGGAAGCCTATGAAGGACGATCGACTCCTCATGATCTTCTAACAATTATGTATGAAAATGACTACTGTTTGTATGACATCGTTGACTGTCATTACCGGCCCTATGACGGAGCATTGACAGGCGGCGATTTTTTCTTTGTGAAAAACTCAAGTTCTTTAAGAGCTTACAAAGGCTGGAAGTAAGGTGCGGAGCAGGTCACATAAGTCCATGCGCCGCACAATTTTTTAATGTAGAGTCTTCGGGGGAATTGCCATGATTGTTGTGTGAAAATTACCCGGAAATGTGAAGGCTGGGGCAAAATGCGTCGTTCAAAACACGCCGCTCGGAATCTGGTCAAGACACGTCAACCTGGACCTGATCCGGTGCCAATTTTTTTTACGATTTGTGCTGAAAGAGCAAGGTGGATGCCGGATCAAGTCCGGCATGACGTGGGTGGGCGGATGCCGGATCGGAGTCCAGTATAACGGTGACAAACTGATGCAAAATTACGTCCCGAACGACTTAACCGATTACTATTTGTCCCAACTCCGATTGCCCCACCCAAGAGTTTCCAATAGAATCCGATGATGCCTAAAGATGCCTCCGTAGCACAACTCGGAATCTAATGAAAACGCTGATGAGCAACAAATGAGATAAGAACTTAATTGTTTTCAAGGCAAAAAGAGCGCGAGCGTGAAGAACGTGGACATATATGGGCGTCTCCCCTGAATTTATATTGCGTTCTTGTGGGCATCAATTACGATGGACATAGCCCTCCTGGGGGCTTGAACTCTTTCATCATAATCCGGGGTTCTGGAGATAATCCCTTTGGAGTGATCTATCTTTTTTGTTATTGAGTTTGAATCTTTATCGTAATAATGTAAAAAATTAATTTTCCCGTGTATTGCAAAATCAGATTGGTTCATTACGGCTGCAACTGATTCATAAGTTGGAAACCAAAGGTGCCCTCCATCAACCACTCTGCCTTTGTACAAACGACCACCGCCACCAGGATCGAATGCTATTTTGCCTTCTTTATCCTTTAAGGAACGTGATTCCAAAACATCACAGCGGTAATCGGGTAATGAAAAGCGAAAAAGCCCTCCGGGTTGTAACACCCGGAAAACCTCATTCACAATTGCCAATACCTCGTTGTATTCCAAGTGTTCGAAGACATCTTCCGACTGGTAGATTGAAACTGAATTATCCGGGAGTGGAATCGCCTGTCGCACATCATGTTTAATGTGTCGCCGATCAGATTTATTCAGTGACATACCAATGAACGGAACGGGACCATTTTTGGTATGGGTTCCGACATCCCCTGCATATAGATAGATATATTCTTGCTTTGAGAGCTGAGAGAAAGAAGTCGCACCAATGGACCGCAGGCAATTTATTATTTTTTTTAACATTCTCTAATTTCCTGACTTGGGCTTACGCCTTAAATTGGCCGCTTTTCTCTTCACATTAGTTGAGCCCACATATGAAAAATCCTTGGACCTCATTGGGTAAGACCTTGAGTTATGAAGTGTTGGTTGTGTCTAGGAATAATGGCAAATAGGGTATTCACTCATCGCAGCTCTTAACGCCTCACCCACAATTTGTACCCAAACAAAACTATCCTGGGGGCGAACGAAAAAATTTTGGCAAACAATACCGATAGACCCAGTTTGGCAGCATGCCTGAATGGTACACGGCAAATGTAATACTTGAAAAACACAGTTGCTTCACGTGAGAGTGCACCTCTTGCGGCATACCAGGCTTGTCTTGACTTCACAATGGCAATTTGTTTTGAAAACTTATAATTGGTCACTTCATCAAACTCTGTAAATGCAGCACACATATCGCGATAGTGCACCAGGCCTGCTCGCGCTGATAATGACATTGCACTCCATGAGCCCGGAACTAATGTACGATAAAAGCTCATCGGCTCTGGTAGGTAAATTGCGCCTCCTCTCATTGCTCCCAGGCATTGCCTGAAGTAGTCTCCAACTGGTAACCCATGTGTAAATTCGATATACGGTTTTATCGCAGCGGCGCGTATGACTGTAGACGCCGTTGCGCAGAAAGATCCCATATTGGCGAAAACGTCCCTGGCGGGTATGATTCGATTCCGAGACCCATGAAACCCCGACAGCGGGAGATTTTGTGCCTCTGAAAAATCCTAGCCTGCGTACTTGGGATGAATCGAAATATCCACAGACTGATTTTTGCTCAAAATAGCTATTTGCTGAGCAAGCTTTGTTTTCGAAACCCAAAAATCATCACCTTCACAAGCTGCGATAAACTCACCATTGCTCGCTAATAAGACACGTCGATAGTTCTCCATGAAACCAACGTTATGGTTTGAGTAAAGGACACGGATCATATGTGGAAAACGTTTTTGGTAAGAAAACACTATTTCACGGGTAGTGTCATCAGAACAATCCTCTCCAATAATTAGTTCTATTGGAAAATCGACAATTTGGGAGACCACCCCTTCGATCGCCTCCGCTATGTACGAGCCATGGTTATAGGCAAGCATTTGCACGCTCACAAGCGGTATTGAAGGCAAGCGTGCGGTGTCGCTGACTTCAATCCAGTCGCCGTTTGATCCCGTAGTCTCACTCCTGTTCATAATTGGTTTTCAGATTCCTGGGTAAGTTGTCTCGTTCGCAAAAACGCCAATGTCTCGTACAATGCGCTTACTCGAAACGCAAGACATCCGGCAAGAAAAATACACACACCAACGACGATGAGAAATAGTAATTTTGGCAAGTACGACCATGTGACTATTGCCTCTACCCAAGACAAGGTCACTACCATGATAAGAGCAACCCCAAGCGTGGGTAGAATGTCCAGGATTTGTTGGAGGGTTCCATACTCTAAGTGTTTTTCCGTGTAATGTGCGTTGATAATGAACCCTAGGCCACCGAATACCACAGTGCTCCACGCAATTCCCAGAACACCGAAGAGCGACCCAGCTATTAAGAGAACCGTTCCGAGCGTCTTTTTAATAATTTCGAGCTTGAAGAATAACTTTGAATGCCCCTGAGCCATTAGAATATTCAGGTTTATGACGTGCAGCGGCCAAAGGATTCCGCCAATACAAAGTACTTTTAAAATCGGCAC
>JASJGU010000118.1:0-7736 GCA_033791385.1 Desulfuromusa sp. | reverse complement strand
AAACGCCTACCAGTGGAATTCCTAATTTTCATCGCCATAACGGCACTTTCCAGACACCTGGTCATTGATGTGCAGAAAGTAGCTGATACTTTCCACCTTTATCTACTGCTGAGCATTTCAGGGGCTATCGTCTTACTGAGTGGGGCCATTTACCTTCTTTCCGTGTCAGCCAAAAAGTATGGCCGCCCGGACGATGAATAAATATGCAAAAACTTGATCCTGCTCACATAGAAACTGAATACCAGACCAAGAAACAGATGCAGTGAAGATGCCCGGCTGAATCCTCATACCAGAATCATTTGATTTCAAAAAACCTTTCAGCCCTGTTGCACTTCGAACCTGAAACCACCCTATTTCTGAAAAATAATATGACTTACTTATCCAGCATTCAACCAAAGCAACCGTTACGATGAAGTTTCAACTCTATCTAATAACCTTCTGCCTTTGCTTGTTACCGGTTTGCGGCAGTGCTGAATCGCTGTATTTAAATATTCAGGGCGTCGACAGCAAGCTGCAGAAAATACTTAATAAAGCCCTGGTTCTCCCTTCCTCCCTGACCCGCGGGGAAAATATCAATCACCGCTTGCTCCAGCGCTACCAAAAACAGTTACCAGAACTGGTCAGCGGCATTCTCGAACCCTACGGATATTTTCACAGCCAGGTCAGTAGTCTGGTCGAGCCAATTGAGGCGGGTGAATATCAACTCAATATTGACATCAACCCCGCCGAACCTCTTCGAGTGACCCACCTCAACCTGAATCTGACTGGGCCTGGTGCTGATCTGCCGAAACTGCGACAGCTACTTGAATCTTTCCCGCTGCATGTCGGTGATATCCTGCGTCAAGATTTTTATGAAGAAGGAAAAACGGAGCTACTGCAAGGGGCAGCTAACCTGGGCTATCTTGATGCTGAATTTCAGCAGCATCAGATCCTGGTCAATCGTGGTAACCGGCAGGTCGATATCATTTTAGAACTTAACAGCGGTGTTCGTTTCCGATTCGGAAAAACCGTTTTTATGAATCACGGAAATTATACAGAACGCTTTCTGCACCGCTACATCAGCTATAAAGAAGGTGATTTTTTCTCCCAGAGTCAGCTCGATCGGACTCATCGCAACCTGCTCGATGCTGATCAGTTTCGCAACATAAGCATTAACAAATCAACACATCAAAACAATGAGAATCTGGTTCCTATTCAAATAGATCTACAACCCGCACCAAGATACCGATTACGCCCTGGCATTGGCTATGGAACCGATACGGGAGCACGCGCGTCACTAGAATATCGCCGCCTGAACATGTTTCATCGCGGACATGAACTGGAAGGAAAGCTGGTCCTGGCAGAGAAAGAATCTTCATTTCTGAGCACATACATCATTCCGGATCTGGATCGCCTTGACAGGCGGACCCTTTTGCGCGCAGGGGTCACTCGTGAAGAACCTAAAAACTATACAAGCAAGAAAAAGTTCGGTGAAGTTGAATACCAACGGTCGCTCCGCAAAGGACTGAGCGGCGCAATCTTCATCCGCCTGTTGCACGAAGATTACGAGGTTAGTGATGAATCGGACCAAGCACTGATGCTACTCCCAGGCCTGCGGCTTAATTGGCTGAAGAGTGATGACGAGCAACACCCGCGCCGCAGGATACATATAAAGTTAAACGTACAAGGCTGTCGTGACACGTTCATATCCGATATCAGCTTGCTGCAACTTACCGGTCAGGCAACAGCTCTGGAAGCCCTTACACATGACTTGTCACTGTTTCTGCGCTTAGGCGGAGGGACAACTTGGCATGAAGACCCTTTTGGAAAAATCCCTGCCTCACTGCGTTTTTTCGCAGGGGGGGATCACAGCGTCCGCGGCTACAGTTATCAGTCCCTCGGACCAGAGAATGATCAAGGAGATGTCATTGGTGGCAAGCACCTGTTGGTTGCCAACATCGAAATAGAAAAACATCTTAGTTCGAATTGGGGAGTTGCAGTTTTTTACGATATAGGTAACGCTTTCGATACATTTTCCGACTATGAACTTAAACAGGGTGCAGGAGTTGGCGCCATTTATCGCACGATGATTGGTTCATTGCGTCTCTATCTGGCTCGCCAGATCGGCACCACTGAAAACAAATATCGATTACATTTCAGTGTGGGGCTCGGATGGTAAAAAGTTGGTTATACACAGTAATTCTTATCAGCTTACTGATTCTGTTGGTGTTTGGTAGCGCTAGCTGGCTGCTCTATTCACCACAGGGTACCCGTTGGCTGTTGAGCCAGTTGCCCACATGGACAGGCACCGAAATAAGCATCGGACGGATCGATGGGACACTTGGTGGAACTCTCCAACTCGACAACATTGAGCTACGCGACAAAGAAGTACAATTACAACTCGGTCACCTCTCGATGGACAATCGACTGAGCAGTTTGCTCCATCTCGCTCTGGATATACGTCAACTGAAAGTTGAACGTCTGCGGATCAAATTAACGGCAGTCCAACAAAAAAAGCCAACGGGAGCTTTCCATTGGCCGAAACCGCTCTGGCTTCTGAGCCAATTCCGTGCCGATCTAAGCGACGTAGAAATTCATGATTTCAGCTGGCAACAGCCAGACCAGGAACCGGTGCAGGTCGAACTGTTCCGCGGAAACCTCCTCTGGCGAAACAGCATACTACAGGGGAATGATTTCGTACTTAAAACTGCTGCCCTGCAAGGGAGTGGTTTCTTTAGCTGCGGACTTAACCTGCCATCGGTGCAGCTCGACACGCAGATCGACGCGCTTGAGCCAACAGCATCATGGCGACAATTACAGTTAAAAATTGACCTGAAAGCTGGTACCGGAGGACAAATACTGCATGGTTCCGCAACACTCGGCATCAGCGGAACAGAGGGGAAATTGCTGGCAGCAGCGGCTGAACTGGGGTTAACACCTGAACAACTACAGTTCCAGCAGCTGCAGTTAAACCGACCCAACCGTTCCGGAGCAATTACAGGCAACGGCAGTTTGCAATTCAGCGGTAACAAACCCGAACTGATCAGCCATTTACAGCTCAACAAACTTGACCTGCAAGCGGAAACGGGACAACCAGTACAACTTTCCGGTGAAGTGCAGATTAAGGGAGATCTGGAAGCATACCGCGGCCAGTTCGACCTGGAAAATCACGCGCCAGGCCCAGCCGACATCAGCTTAGCTGGAGATTTCACTGGAGACTTCGAACAACTGACCCTGAGCAACCTGCAAGGCGCATGGTTGGACGGTATACTCAACGGTCAGGCACAGATAGGTTGGCAAAAAGGCTGGCAACTGAGAGCGCAACTAGCGGGTCAAAATATTGATCCGCAGAAACTCCACCCTCAGCTAGCAGGACGGCTGAATCTGGATCTTAAGGCTGACATCAAAGCTAACCCGCAAGAGCCCCTGCAAGGCGGGGTGCAAGTACAATTACACGATTCTATCCTACATAATCAGCCATTGTCCGGAGTGGCACAGTTCCATTGGCAGGGCACTTCTCTGCAAGTCGAACAGTTGCAACTACGCGGCGATGGAATGCTGTTAGAAGCCAGTGGCAATTTCGCGGAAAGGTTGGCATTCCACTGGCAGATCGAAAATCTTGAGCAACTGTTAGCCGAGGCAACGGGACAATTCTCAGGGAACGGTTGGCTCCGTTGGCACAACCAGAAGCTTGCCGCCGAGCTGAATGCTGACGCAGAAGAACTGGCCTTTCAAGAGTGGCAACTTGGCAATCTGGACCTGCATGCAAAAACAGAAGACGCAGATGGCTTGTGGCAATTGGACCTTGCTGGACAGCTGTTGCACAATCAGCAACTTGGGTTAGACATTGAGCAAATCAAAGTAGGCGGACAAGGGACTCTTGACAACCACCACTTAACGCTGGACCTGACACAACAAACAAACAGTGGCTCAGCGAGCTTCAGGGGTGGATGGGATAATCAGCAGTGGCGTGGCGAACTGACCACCCTTCAGGGAGCTGATTCTCGCATCGGCCACTGGCACTTGCTGCAGGCCGTGCCGATTGTTCTCTCCGCAGATCAATTAAACATCAACCTGCTGTCGCTGCGCAATGACAGCGACAGTGAACTGCAACTAGAGGGGAGCTACCGTCCGGAGCTGCTACAAGGTGCAGCAAAAATTCACTGGAAGGCCCTGGATCTGTCCCTGCTTAGCCCTCTGCTGGGAGATTGGAATGTTTCAGGAGTGAGCAATGGTTCTCTTAATATAGAGCAAGGGCAATCAAGCCTGATCCATGGAACAATCACTGTTGCAGGAGAATTACACCATCAACAGTTGCACTTGACTCTATCTAACAGTGAAATTCTGGTTGACTGGGATGAACAGGGATTACGCAGCTCTCTGCAAATAGAATTGGCCGATGGTTGCAACCTGACCGGAACCGTTAACTCACCGCAAATAGCCAATTTCAGCTGGCCACACCAGGGAGAGGTACAATTGAGCGGTCACGGTTTACCTCTGGCAACATTTGCGCCATGGGTGCCTGAGGAACTAAGTATGACCGGAAAAGTTGGCTGGAATGCCACTGGCAGCTGGCAAATTGATGAACCTCTGAATCTCAAAGGGGAAGCACAGATCGGAGAGGGATTTTTAAACTGGCAAGAAAAAGATGAAATCATCAGTGCAAACATCAGTGGGACGGGACTGACCTGGCAGTGGTTTAACCATCTGCAGGGAAAATTGGACTTACAGCTACATGAACAGGGAAAGGTCGAAGCCGATGTCAGCCTGCCGGTAGCGGCAAGACTGCCGCTGGCACTCGATTCTACCGCACCAATGGTTAGTAATCTGCATGCTCATCTGCAGGATCTTGGCCTGTTACCGTTATTTTTTCCAGGTTCTATTCAGAACAGCCATGGCCAGCTTAAACTTAACCTACAATTGACCGGCAGCTGGCAGCAGCCTGCCTTACGGGGGAATTTACATTTATTTGATGGTGAGGTGTTTCTTCCGGCTGTTGGGGTCCAGGTAAAAGAGATAGAGATTCAGAGTAATTTTATCGAGAATCGTATAGAAATTGCGAAACTGCAACTCAGTTCCGGCACAGGGGAACTGGCCGGCAAAGGCCAGTTAACATTGCAGGACTGGTACCCGTCAGCCTACCAACTGCAGCTCAAAGGCAAGAATTTACAGCTGAGCAACCTACCGGATCTGCAGGTTTATGCCGACCCCGACCTCTCGATTGATGGAACTGGCGAAAAGATCAGGGTACGGGGACAAGTAGATTTACCCAACATATTTGTTATTCACAAGCAAGAAACTGAGCAGCTCACCAACAGTACTGATCTGCTGGTAGTTGATAAAGTTCTCCCCGCCTCTCGACAAGCAATATTGAAACACGATATCGATGTGCTATTGGTTCTTGGCCAGCGGGTATCACTTGAGACAAGCGGTATAAAAGCTCAACTGGGAGGGAGCCTGCGACTGCTCTCGACCGCCAATCAGGATTTTTTGGGCAAGGGTAAAATCCACATTATTAAGGGACAATATTCCGGCTACGGCATCACATTGGACATCAATCGCGGCAACATCTTTTTCAATGGTGGCCCTCTGGATCAAGCAGCCCTAAACATTGTAGCACTGCGAAAAGCAGATGATGTCCGGGCAGGAGTCAAGGTCACCGGCACATTAGAGACGCCGATCGTACAGTTATATTCAGAACCGGTCATGGTTAAAAGTGATATTTTGTCATACATTGTAACGGGGCATCCGATCAATACCGACAGCAATCCTGACCCCCTTGTGTCAGCAGTCAATACCTTATTTTCACAAGAAGAAGCTGTAAAGTTGAGAAATCAACTGGGATTGGATACTATCGGCATAAGCTCCGGCACTGAAGATGACGATTCTCAATTTGTTACCGCCGGCAAGTACATTAGCGACAAGCTCTACCTCAGTCTTGGCTATTCTCCGAATGACAACACTAACAAAGTGAATGTTCGCTACAAGCTCACACCAGTCTGGGAGCTTGAATCCAATATCGGCGAAGAAAGTGGTATTGACATGAGGTACCTGATCGAAATTGAATAGACCGTCGGGCTCAGACAACGGCAGAACAGGGATTCACAAAAATACCTTTCTACAGCTAAATGGGCACGTCCGGTCTTGTGCAGATAGCATTCGTAACTCCCCTCATAAAAAGTCATTTCTCCATGGTCAATTTCAAACACCCAGTCAACCCATAGAGTTGCTAGCCTGATTCATAGTTCTGTCGGAACCAAGATTGTCAATTGCCTCAAAGTGACGATATTTCTGTGTTTCTGAAGCCATCCTTCTCTCCAGATTTTCTCCTAGACAACACATAGTTAAAACATTAAACCCGTGATTGGTAGTACCAATCCTGAACAATACAACTCTTAATTGACTTTATCAGTAAATGTAATTATAGTTCAAGCCAGCTATAGTATTATAGTTTAAGCTTAAAATTGGCATTACAATAGAAATAAATATATGGGTTTACAAATGAAGACATTGGAACTACCAATACACAAAAATAAGAACATATCAAATAAGGAAGAATGGTTTGAAAATTTGATATTAAAGAAAATTTTAGCAAATGTCTGGGCAATTGGAGAGCGCCTACCAACTGAACGGCAGCTGGCGGAGGAATTCACAGTTAGCAGGAACACGTTACGAGGAGCACTGCGACGGCTTGAGACAAAAGGTTTAATTGTCTCAAAGAGGGGGAGCGGCTACTACTTAAAATCCACATATCTGAGCAACAATTCCGACACATCCCGCGGTGAAGAATCCTACGAAAGAATTATGGCACGGCTTGAGGCTGCGTACCTATTTTTGCCTGGAGTCGTTTCTATTGCGACGGTCAATATATCCAATAAATCGCTAGCTGAGCTCGAAAAGTGTACCGTCAATCTAAGCCGGGCCATCTTCAGTCGAGACATTGGAGAATTCAAGAAGCAGGCAAGATCTTTTTTCCAAATCATTGCAGCAAGCACTGAAAACCAAATTATTGAAGAAATAATTTCATCATTTTGTGCAAGCTCTTCCTTGATGTTTCCCGGTTTTTTTTCTTTCGAAGAAACCCAACAAGAAAAACTGTTCGCTGACTACGTCCTGATTTTTAACGCAATGAATAACAGAGACGTTCAAGAGTCTGTGCAACGCACTAAGGAGAAGATCATTAACACCTGTGTCGCATTCTCTGAACTTAAAAAAATTCAGCTTCCTCTGACAATTGAGACCGCAAGACGAAGGATTTCATAGCAACAGGAGATATTGTGATGGCAGAAACAATGAGCAGAAAACAATTTTTTCGGAAAGCCTTATTTCAGACAGCGCGGGCTTCAGCCGAGTTAACACAAGTTCTCATCCCATCCATAGCTGATGGGCAAAAAACCATTCAGTATGCCTTCGAAGCTGATTTCCCTCCCGAACTACTAGCGGAGGAGGCAAAAAACATGGGCCTGAATCCAGCTGACAAGGATGCGATCTTGGCAGCTATTGCTGAGAAATTAAAACCACCCGAAACCTGAAAGAACGACTTCACAAAATTTGAGTTAAGCGGAGGGGAACCCCACTTTACAAGGAGGAAAGTATGGAAAGGTATGGTGTAGGATATCTAGAAGAGCGCAAACTGGTCAAGCGATGGTCAGGACCGCTACCAGCTCTGATCAGTATTGTTTCACTGCTTGCTGTCTTTTATGCCACCTGGTGGATTTTCCAGGATCCCCGCGGCTACATGCGCATGTATACCCCCT
>JASJGU010000117.1:0-3624 GCA_033791385.1 Desulfuromusa sp. | reverse complement strand
TGGCATCGAAGCTTTTCGCTGCCTGGCTGCCGACGAAGGAGACGAAGCCGGCGCACCAGGGATAGGCGTTTCCCTCCTTGCCCTTCATGTAGAGGCGTACCCAGGGCCCGAAATTATTTCCCCCTATCTCGATCGGCCTCTGGTCTATGTGTTTCTGGGCAACCTGGATGACCGTCTCGTTCAGAGTCCTTGCGGGAGGCATCGTTTCCAGGACTTCGCGCATGGGCCGAGTAAGAAGCGACCAGGTTTCCTCGTCAACTATACCCGTCTGTTCCACGTTTATTCTGGCCTGGAATCGTTTGACGACTTTCAGTGTGCTGCCTCCGTAATCACCGTCAACGCCCGTCCGCAGTCCATGATAGCAGCACCATTCCTGGACACGCCCCACAGCTTCTCTCTTTTGCTTTGTGTCGCCCGGGCCGCCCATTCCCATGCTCAGGATCTTCGGAAATTTCAGCTCTGCTTCTGCGTGTTTGAAAAACGAGGTGTCGAGGTTGGCCAGAGATACCGATCCCACGAAAGCCGGCATTTTCGGTTTGATTATCTTTGCCGTTCCCGAAATTCCGAGAACCTTGCGGTCCTCCATTCGCTTCAAGACGATTGAGATACCGCATTGGTCTGAAATTTTTTTCGGGTCGAACACCCCATCTCTGACATATTTTCCCTCTTCATAGTAGGTAGATCCCGACCACAGGAAAGGCGAGTAGACCCCATGTTTTCGATAGCCCAGGCCGTTCCACTTTTCCATCATCAGCAATATCGCGCCGAGCGACCAGTCCGTAACTTCATCCAGGTTCTTAACTTCCGTCAGCGCATCGACGGCACTATCCTCCCATGTCATGCCAACCGTCCATAGCGGTGGTCGGCCCACAGGTACATTGACAGTACGTGCACCTAGTGGATCTCCATTGTGGATGTGCTTATCAAAGTTAAAGCTGGTCTCCATCAAATGAAGCAAGCCCACATACCACCAGGGCACGGTAGATCGACGTTCTACCTCGCGATAACGCTTTGCATTGTCTGGATCGATGATACGATCAACGATCTTATCAGCCAGGTTAAACCACTTCTCACGGATGACCATGTTCTTGAATTTTTTTACATATTCGGCCTTCGTTCTCGGCAGGTCCCCTCCTGAGGCTGTCGCGTCCGCCCTTATTTCATCCGCTGTTTCACTTTCGACTTTAAAATCAACTGGTGCCTGGGGTGCAATTTCTGTATCTTCTGCTCGCCCGCTTCGGAGCTCCACGCCAGGCCCACCCTTGACGACATCAACCTCTTTTTTTGCCAGAACGAGATCATTAAGAAAGAACGAATCAACATCCCGGGCGAGGTCCTGAATGGCCTTTTCCAAAACACCCGACAAACTGTTCAGTTCGATGGCAATGACCTGTAGGTTACCTTCTATAATTTTCAGACGCGAGTTCCCCAGGGGCTTAACCACTTGATTGAACACAGCACGCGCTTTTGCCATTTCACCTTTAGCCTTGAGTTGGCGAATCTGTTCCTGGCCTTTGTAAATCAGTGCATCTATTTTTTGTATAATATCTGACATAATAGTTTACCCTCTATTAAAATGTATTAATTTGCCGTTTCCGCTAGATTGGTACGGGCCTCACGTGCCGCCACCCCAAGTTCCGTCACAGTAACGGTAAGTCCGGCAACAGATCCTACGTTGGACGTGTCTTCAAGTGCGATGACTGCCTGATTAAGGGCAAGTCGAGAACCATCCAACAAAATAACCCAGTTTGAAAGTAGCTCTCGAGTTTGCTTGAATTTCTTCTTGTCATTATCCGAAAGCCGACCATTGTCTTCAAAGCTATTTCGATCATCAATCATTTTTGCAAAGAGAGCGTCGAATATTGATTTGGATGAGTCTCGAGTGGTTTTTAGAATATTATCAATTGTTTTGTATTGACCCAGCAGCCTTTCCCGAAATTCTGCGCTGGTTTTGAATCCGAAGGCAAAAGCATTGAGTGGCTCCAGGGCCTTTACTACGTTAGTAACCGCAACGGCTCCGGTAGCTACCGCAGCGGCACCGGTCGCAGCTACTGGGGCTGCCGCGGCGACGGTACCGCCAAATTCAGCAGCAGTGGACGCACCTACCGCGCTCAACCTGGAAATATTTGCTGCCATCGCCTCGGCCGTCTGGCCGCTAGCTAACCCATAAAGCGCGTCGTTGTATAACTGGACGGCACGCAATGCTCTCCTTAACGCAGCCGTTGCCGGCGGGTCCACCGCCTTGGAATAAAATGCAGCCTCATCAGGGTTAAACCTGACATCTTTCGTCATGAATTGTGGCGGTTCTCTTTCACGGATCTCACGTTCAGTCTTTAGCTCGTGGATCTCTCGTTCGGCGATCGCAAGTCGGTCAAGAATAAACTGCCCTGTTTCCGCAGTGGAGACATAAGCATCTCTATAAGCTCCAAACTCAACAATACCGCGGCGATTAGTCGCACAAGATGCGAGCATACATACAATGAATAATGCTGCGCAGAGCCATCGCAAAGGTGCCGTCTTTCCTGCCTGCGCCAAATAACAAGATCGAAGATACATTGCTATTTGCGTTGGCATTTCATTTTTCTCATGCGGTCGTTGATAGGTTTTTTTAAACATTCTGGACTCCTTATAGTTAAGGAAGATATCGAGATTAAAAGTAAATTTCCGAGTAACTGCAAGCCGGTGGTTTTTAAACTCTCCAGCTTAAGGCAACTGTAGTTTTTGATATTGGGAACTGCTCTTAACACCAGAGGCAGGAGGGCAATGGTGAATATTCACAGCTCGACAGAGATAGCGTCGCTCTTTTGGGTCTTCATCTTCACGAAAATCTTTGAGCATCTGGAGGTATAAATTTCTCCGTGACAGTGAATCTAGAAGAGGATCATCATACCCAACACCTGCTTCAAGGCAGAGCCGATGTCTGCAATCTAAGCGCCTAGAACTGGTGTGGCCAAGGTGTTCCAAACACTGCTTGATGGGGTTAAGAGTATAACTGCAGGCAAACCTGGGCGCTGCGACGTTACATAGCGATGAAGCGGCCCTGCCAAAGCAGGTAGCCGAGAACGCACGGGCCGATAAACAAGAAACGATTCAGGCGCGCCTGGCGGGATGAGACTGCAACGCAAGGATCGCCCTACTCAGATAGACTGGCAGGTTAATCGCTGCCAGTGAGCGGAATATCACAATGCTGAGCATTTACTCTAACGGTGGGTTATACAAAATATCTTCTGAAGCAAAAGATAGAAAAGAATAAATGAGTTTATGTAGTTGCGAATTATAGCCATGTAAATGATGTCAGCAAAAACAAAAAGCCGATACACCTTTTCTCAAGGCAGCTCGGCTATCTGTTAAGATCCGTTGCTTTCCGTACCTGCCTTACGGCAAGATTGGCTTTGTCTTATATCAATTAAACTTAAATTTATTATCCATTACACTATGGCGGTCGAATGAAGAGTCAAGGGAATACTTCCTACTTGAGCCTGTTCAAGCTCATTCGCATTTTGTTCAAGGCATTTTTTTGTTAATTGAATAGCCATGGACCAAATATTCATTGAGCCTTTGGGTGGCCCATTGACGAAACAAGACACCTTGTTTTGTGTTTACTCTATATCCAACTGATATTAT
>JASJGU010000116.1:0-3536 GCA_033791385.1 Desulfuromusa sp. | reverse complement strand
TCACCCTGCGCAAATTTCACAAAGTCATTCAGCGGGTTATGGGCTGGGAGAACTACCATCTCTATCTCTTTGAAAAAGGGGGAATCGTTTTCGGTCGTCCCGATCCTGACTTTGCCGATTATACCATCAACGATAATAGTATTTCGCTCTATTGCCTGCTGAAGCGGGAAGGGGATCAACTCACCTACGTCTACGACTTCGGTGATAATTGGCAGCACCTGGTGTCGCTACAGCGGATCCTCCCAGAGAAGCCAGATATGGAACATCCCCTCTGTCTTGATGGTGCCAATGCCTGCCCGCCTGAAGATTGTGGCAGCCATCATGGTTATAGCCAATACTGTGAAGCAATTCTTGACCCGAACCATTACCAGCACGAGGAATATCTCAGCTGGCGGGGCGCTTTTGATCCTTATACCTTTGATTTGCTGGCGGTTAACCGGGAGTTACGACGAATCAAGGTGTAATACAAAACATTTTCAACTTGCTTTTGTTCTCAAAAATGCTACATTTGTAGTAACTTTGAGAACAAACGTGGGGAGTAAGATGATTAATCAACCGAAACCGGCTGAAATTCTTTTTGGTGCTTACCGGCGGCAGGTGCTTGCCCTGCTGCTCTTGCGCCCGGATGAACGATTTTATGTGCGGGGTATTGCCCGGTTGACCGGTATTCCAGCAGGTTCACTGCATCGCGAGTTGTCTCTGTTGGCAAAAGCAGAACTTTTGGTACGCCAGAATGAGGGTCGCCAGGTCTACTATCAGGCGAACCGGAAGAGTCCTATTTTTGCCGAACTGGCGGGAATTTTTCGTAAGACGGCGGGGCTGCCTGATGTCATTCGAGCTGCCTTATTGCCTCTGGCAGACGAAGTGGAACTGGCTTTTATCTTTGGCTCTGTTGCGCAGGGAACAGAACGTAGCGACAGCGATATTGACCTTTTTGTCTTAGGGGAAACGTCCTTCACCGCTATTGTTGAATCGTTGACTGATCTGCATGAACAGCTTGGACGGGAGATTAACCCGGTGATTATGCGTTCTGCTGAGTTCAGTGAAAAGTGCGGTTCTGATCCATTTTTGCAGCGGCTAGCAAAAGAACCAAAAATTTATGTTATGGGGGGTGCTGATGACTTTGCAAAACTTGTTGGAGATCGGACAGCTCAAGGAGTATGAAGCTACGGCAGAAGAGATCAGACTTTTGCTGGGTGCTGCACGGCGTAATTTGGCCGATGCACAGGTTACAGCTATCAGTTTAGAAACCCGTTTTGATGCGGCTTACAAAGCGATTATGCAACTTTCTATGGTCTCGCTGATGGCAAATGGTTTCCGTCCGGGAAGTGGATCGGGACACCACATGACGATGATTCAAACGTTGCCGAAATCGTTTGGTCTTAACAGACAGCGGATCGTCATTCTGGATGCGTTGCGACGTAAGCGAAATGTGTCAGATTATATGGGCGGCTATGTGGATCAATCGGCAACCGACACCTGCATCGTAGAAGCACAGACGTTGCTAAAGGATGTTGAATCCTGGTTGGCTGAGCAGCGTCCGGATTTACTTTGATGTCTGTTGTGGGGGAATTATGAAATGATCTCACATTATTCCGAAGATATTCTGATTGAACAACCCACGATTGCTCTGTTTGAAGAGCTTGGTTGGTCTTATCGCAACTGTTACGAAGAGTCTTTTGGTCTATCCGGTACCTTGGGTCGAGAGACAACTTCTGAGGTCGTTATCCTCCCACAGCTTTTCACTGCTCTGCAAAAATTCAATCCCTCTCTGCCGACTGAAACCCACAATCTCGCCATCGAAGAACTCACCCGCGACCGCAGCCTGATGACCCCGGTGCAGGCTAACCGCGAAATTCATCTGCTGCTGAAGAATGGCGTCAAGGTCGCCTTCGAAAATCACGAAGGTGAACAGGTCACCGAGACCGTCAAGGTTATCGACTGGCTCAATCCGGAGAGCAACGACTTCTTTCTTGCCTCCCAATTCTGGATCACCGGTGAAATGTACAAACGCCGCGCCGATCTGATCGGTTTCGTCAACGGCCTACCGCTGATCTTTATCGAACTGAAGGCCTCACATAAGAAAGTCCAAAACGCTTTCAGCGACAACCTCAAAGACTATAAAACCGCCATACCACAGCTTTTCTGGTATAACGCCTTCATTGTTCTCAGTAACGGCAGCCAGAGTCGAATTGGCAGTTTGACCGCTGAATGGGAACATTTCGCTGAGTGGAAGAAGATCAACGATGAAGGGGAAGAGGGCAAAATTAGTTTGGAAACGATGGTTCGGGGCGTCTGCGACAAGGCTCGTTTCCTCGATCTGGTGGAGAATTTCATTCTGTTCTCTGAAACCTCCGGAGGCATGCAGAAACTGGTTGCCAAGAATCACCAGTTCCTCGGCGTTAACAGTGCTGTGCAAGCGGTTGAAAATATCCAGAATAATCAAGGACGGCTGGGGGTGTTCTGGCATACGCAGGGGAGTGGCAAAAGCTACTCGATGGTTTTCTTCTCGCAGAAGGTGCTGCGTAAGTTGACCGGCAACTGGACTTTTTTGATTGTCACAGACCGGCAGGAGTTGGACGGCCAGATTTATAAGAACTTTTCCAATTGCGGTGTGGTTACCGAAGAAGAAAAAAGCATCCATGCTCAGAGTGCAAACCACTTGCAGGAATTATTGCGCGAGGATCACCGCTTTGTCTTCACCCTAATCCAGAAGTTCCGCACTGACAAGGGTGAGATATACCCCAAACTTTCCGACCGTTCGGACATCATCGTTATTACTGACGAGGCTCACCGCAGCCAGTATGATGTTTTCGCTCTGAATATGCGTAATGCCCTGCCCAAAGCCGCCTTCATCGGCTTCACCGGCACTCCCTTGATGGCTGGGGAAGAGTTGACCCGCAAGGTGTTTGGCGAATATGTCAGCATTTACAATTTTAAGCAGTCAGTCGATGACAAAGCCACCGTTCCCCTCTACTACGAAAACCGGATTCCCGAGTTGCAACTGACCAACGAAAACCTTAACGAGGACATAGAAACCCTCCTTGAGGAGGCAGAACTCGGCGAAGCACAGGAACGCAAATTGGAGCGGGAGTTCGCCCGCGAGTATCACTTGGTCACTCGCGAAGAGCGGTTGGACAGGGTTGCCGAGGATGTGGTGCAGCATTTCAGCGGTCGGGGACAGCGCGGCAAGGGAATGTTCATTGCTATTGACAAGCTGACGGCGGCTCGGATGTGCGAGAAGGTGCAGTCTCAATGGCAGCGGGAGATCGTTCATCTGAAGGACGAATTGGCCACCGCTCGTACCGAACTGAAACGCAAGCGGTTGCTGGAGAAGATCGCCTATATGGAAGAGACCGACATGGCGGTGGTGGTCTCTCAGGCACAGAATGAGTTGGAGCTCTTCGCGGAGAAGGGGATCGACTTCAAGCCGCATCGCCTGCGAATGGTGAAGGAGGATCTGGAGAAACAGTTCAAGGATTCAGAGCACCCTTTTCGACTGGTATTCGTCTGCGCCATGTGGATCACCGGTTTTG
>JASJGU010000115.1:0-3339 GCA_033791385.1 Desulfuromusa sp. | reverse complement strand
GAGAGGGTTCCTGCTTGATAAACGCCACCTTCTGGAGAGAGCGAATCCATGATCTCTTTTTTACCACCGAAAGCGCCGACTGGCAGGCCACCACCGATAATTTTACCAAGACAAACCAGATCACCGCGAACATTGAAACGCTCCTGCGCACCACCGTAAGCAACCCGGAATCCGGTCATAACTTCATCAATGATCAGGATGATTCCCTCAGCGGTACAGAGTTCACGCAGGCCCTCAAGAAAACCGGGAACAGGCGGCACACAGCCCATGTTTCCGCCAATCGGTTCAACGATAATACATGCAACCTCGTTATTGTTTGCACCCAGCACCTGCTTTACATCATCCAGATCATTGTAAGTCGCTGTCAGAGTGTACTTGGCAAAATCAGCGGGAACACCGGGGGAGGTCGGCACACCGAAAGTCGCCAGTCCGCTACCCGCCTTGACCAGCAGCGAATCAGCATGACCATGATAGCAACCATCGAATTTAAGAATTTTATCGCGACCAGTGTAGCCCCGGGCCAAACGAATGGCACTCATCGTCGCCTCAGTACCGGAGGAGACCATACGGATTTTTTCGATATTTGGGTATGCGCCACAAACAAGTTCTGCCAACTCAGTTTCACGCGCGGTCGGCGCACCAAAAGAAGCCCCAGTCGCAGCAGTCTGCTGAATAGCCTCAACCACCTTTGGGTGACAGTGCCCCAGAATCATCGGTCCCCAAGACCCGACATAATCGATATATTCATTATCATCGGCATCGTAAATTTTACTACCTGCAGCCCTTTCAATGAAGATCGGGTTGCAGCCAACTGATTTAAAGGCACGAACCGGGCTGTTAACACCACCAGGGATAACGTTTTTTGCGGCCGAGAACAATGCTTCCGATTTTTGATGATTCATATTGAGACTCCCTGAAAAAGAAGGACGTACTTGGTCAAAACGATGCCGACAGAAAACCTAAACAAACAGACCGCTTTCGTTATCACAGGCACCCTCCCCTGTCAAGAAAACAGCCGCGCAAAGCCGATTCTACAGCAAACTTTTAATAATAATTGGCAGCAGAATAATACTGTTCTATTGCGTCAAACAACAAATTCCGCATATAGTGCTGCAAGTTTACCTACATAGCTACTACAGCTATGACTATTTCCATTTTTTTTTGCCATGAAAAAAGGAGCCCTCCCATGTGGAAAAAAAGTTCTGCCAGCCTGATCGGCTTGGTCCTGCTACTGGCCGCCAGCAGTACCGCCTTCGCCTCTGGATTCGCCTTGATTGAACAGTCGGTATCTGGTCTAGGCAATGCCTTTGCTGGCGGAGCCGCCAGTGCAGAAGACCCCACAACAGTCTTTTTCAACCCTGCAGGCATGACTCGCCTCGAAGGACAACAGGTTAATTCTGGCCTCCACCTGATTATTCCATCAGCCAAACTCTCACCCTCCAGTGCAGAAAACTCAAATGGAAATCCGATCACTGGCAGCGATGGCGGGGATGGTGGAGAAAGCGGTGTCGCTCCCAACCTCTATTATACAAATAAACTGAACGACATCCTCACGGTAGGCCTCGGAATCAATGCGCCCTTCGGTCTTGCCACCAAATACGATAGAGACTGGATCGGCCGCTACCATGCCGTTGAATCAGAGGTTATGACGATCAACATCAACCCATCGTTTGCCATTAAAGCCACTGACAAACTGAGCCTTGGTGCTGGCCTCAATATTCAATATATTGACGCCACCCTCTCCGCGATGGTCGATGTAGGCAATAACCTTACCGGCAATAGCTCACCAGCAACTGACGTCTTTGTTGAAAATAAAGCTGACGATTGGTCTATGGGCTACAATCTCGGCCTGTTATATGAATTCACCGAAGCTACCCGCGTTGGATTTGCTTATCGTTCGAAAATTAGACATTCGCTTGAGGGGCACACGACCACCGAAGTACCTACAGCACTTGCAGGCGTAGCATTCCTTTTCCCAGATAAACAGGGAGTGAATGGGAAAATCGCACTGCCTGCATCAGCGTCGCTCAGCCTATTTCACCAACTGAACGACCAATGGGCCATCATGACCGATATCAACTGGACTGAATGGAGTTCCTTCGAGGAACTGACCCTCAACTTTGAAGGTGCTGGAATTGGTGGCAATCCTTCCACCACCACGCTGGAAAACTGGGAAGACACCTGGCGCTACTCTGTCGGCACCAGCTACGCCTACAATGAGTCTCTGGTTCTGCGCGGCGGTCTGGCCTACGACGAAACCCCAATAAAAGACAACTACCGCACCCCTCGGATTCCCGGCGAAGACCGCTACTGGATCACTCTCGGTGCGGGGATCACACTGAGTCAAAGCTTTGTCGTTGATATTGCCTACGCCCACCTGTTTGTTGATGATTCTAAAATCAATTTGGTCTCCGATGACAACGACAGTGCGGGCTACTTAACTGGTGAATACGAAAATCAGGTTGATATCGCCAGTGTTGCATTAACTTACCGTTTCTAGTTCACTTACTTACAGTACTTAAGAACACCCTGCTCCCCTTCATTCTATTTAATGGAGGGGAGTTTTTCTTCCCGGCCTGATATAGCCACAAAACGGACTCATCTGCGGAGGGAACCCGCCGTTGGCAGGCAAGGGGTGCGAAGCCGAATCCCCGCGACTTTGATTTCGACCTTGATCTTGCCTTTCCAACCAAAAGAGGACAGAATCAACGTTCAACCCATAAAAAACGAGCAAATAGATGCAACCAACCCAACACACTCTCCCCACCCCCTACCCCGTCGGACCGGTCCACTGCTACACAACCAAAATCAACGATCAACTGATCCTGTTCGACACCGGCCCACCGACTGAGGAAACAAAGCAGTATCTGCAAGAGCATATCGATCTACAGCGGTTGCAGCACGTCATCATCACCCACTGCCATATCGACCACTACGGCTTGGCCGCCTGGCTGGAGCGGAAACACGGCTGCACCATCTACCTGCCCTACCGTGACAGCTTGAAAATCGCCCGTCACAGCGAACGACTTGACGGCATGGCAACGATCCTTAAAAACACTGGTTTCAGTCAGGAATTCCTTGATGCCTTTCGTGCCGAGATGGACACAGATTCGGTTTTCCCAGAATTTCCACAAAACTTCAAAGTCGCCGAAAATGAACTGCCGACAGAGTTTGGTATCGATGTCATCCCCTGCCCCGGGCATTCACAGAGCGATCTGGTTTATGCCCGGGAAAACTGGGCGATTTCTGGCGACACCATGCTGCGGGAGATCTTCCAATCGCCACTGCTCGACATCGACCTGCTGACCGGTAAACGTTTCAGCAATTACAACGCCTACT
>JASJGU010000114.1:0-6338 GCA_033791385.1 Desulfuromusa sp. | reverse complement strand
GCGACGTTGAGGGCGGAGAGAGCCATCAGCAGCGCGTAGATTATGGGGCCGAAAACCGCAGGGCTGACTAGGCCGTCAAAAAGAAACAGAAAGGCCAGGATAATGACGTTGTTATCGAGGGCCAAACCCCAGTAGGTGGATTTATCCACCAAGCCGAAGACATTAAAATAGCTCAGGCGGATTACGCCAGTTGCAACAATGATAAAGGCTCCGGGGATGTACCAAGGGCTGAAATGGCCATAGCTGAGCAGAATCACTGCGGGAAAAACACCAAAACTAACAATGTCGATCAGCGAGTCGAGTTGGGCGCCAAACTCCCCCTGTTCTTTGGTTCGCCCTTTCATCCGACGAGCGATAATACCATCGCTCCAGTCGAAAAAGACCGCCCAGATCAAGCCAATCATCGCTGCTGGGAAATTACCCAGAAAAGCGAAGTAGATGCCGAATATTGAGCAAAGAAGACCGGCCAATGAACAGATGTTCGGTAAGTCCATCGCGTAGCAAAGTATCGCCCTGGGAGCTTTTTGAGACTCACTCATCAAATTTTCTCCGCAGCGACAATCGCACCTAATGCCTCGGCAACAACCTTGTTCTCGGCCTGAGTTCGGCTGGCAATGCGGATATAACGGTCAGATTCTGGCATCGTCTTGCCCTGGCAGTGCTTAATGTAAATATTGTGCTCAACAAAAAGCCTGCGGGCCACCTCGGGACCGGCAGGAGCATGGTCAGGTAACCGGCAGAAGATATAGTTGGCATCAGGCCGATAGACCCTCAGCCCACTGATGGCACAGAGGTCCTGATAAAATTGATCTCGATCCGCCCGCACCAAATCGCAACTGTCCAGGAATTCCTCTTGGTATTCAGGGGCATGCACCAGAAAAGTTTCAGCGAAGCCGTTGAGGTTCCAGATATGCAGCCCTTGACGGACCTGATCGGCAAAGAAGGCGTTGGCCGTCAGCATATAGCCAATGCGCAGACCGCAAAGACCGTAAGCCTTGCTCATGCTCTTGAAGATCGCTAGGTTCGGATATTTGGCGATATCCCCCTCCAGAGTCTCCAGGTCACGATCCTTGGCAAAATCGATGAAAGATTCATCGACGATGAGCATGCAATCGTGCGCAGCCAATTTATCCAGCAGTCGGATCAGATCCGCTTTGGGCACCAGTAGTGAGGTCGGATTGTTTGGCGATACCACCACCGCAACATCGGCATTGGTACGGAGTGCCTCTGCCGCAAACTTATCCACATCCAGTTGAAAAGACGGCGCATCGAGGGCAAACTCAATAACGTTTTCTGTCGGCGCGGCATTGGCGTATTCGTTAAACGACGGGACCGGGATAATAAGCTTCTTAGCTAGATGTCCTGACACGATTTTAATCAACTCGGCTGCACCATTCCCGACAACAATCCGTTCCGCTGGTTGATCGATCAGGGTACCCACTAACCCAGCTAAAACGTTTTGTGCCACTGGATAGTTCAGGACCAGTTCATGTATTTGGCTGGTTAATTGTGTGAAAAAACGCTCTGGCGGAAAATAGAGATTATAGAGGTAGGCATGATCGATAAAATCATGCCGCCAATAGCCGCCATGCTGGCGTTCAATGGCTTCAAACTGCTGTTCTTTGTCAGTAGTATCCAGATTTGTTGTATTTTCCACGGTCATATTTTATTTTTTACTTTCTTCTCGCTATCGAAGCTGGCAAGTTCAATTTGTTTAAAACGGTCTATCATCAGGTTGCAATATGCAACCATGGACAATTCCATTGCCGACAAAGGATGGCTCAATTGGCGGTCGTCAGGGGCGGTGAAGAGAGTAACGGTTTTGCCGGAATCGGGATTCTTTTCAGGTCGAGTGCAATTTTGGAATGGCTACTGATAGCTTTCCGCAGCGGTGCCAGTCTCTCGCCCATAGCAACCTTAACCTTGGAAGGCTCAGGAAACATTCTCTCCGCCGCTCTCAAATCCTCAAGGGTATCGATTTCATACCAGCGGGAGGGATCAAAGAAGACCGGCGCAAAGGAGATGGTTCCTTCAGCGACCATTTCGGCGAAAACAGCCTCATAGTAGCCATTCACTTTCCCGGCGGCAATATACTGATCTAATCGCGCCCAAATCAATTTCCAGGTTTTCCGGGAGAAATTATAAATGTTCACAGTCTTGTAGTGACTGGCGTCATTGCGGCTTGCAGTCCCCAGGCAAAAGGCTTCCAACTGGTGCTGCTGATTCAGCGTCACCGTGGTGCCGTTCATCCATGGCAGCATTTTAGAGATAGCGACTCGATCAGGTTGGAGCATCGGTGCGAGCAGCTCCGGCTGAAAAACCAGATCGCTTTCAATCAACAGAAAAGGTTCTTTGATGATCTTCCCGGCTAGCCACAATGAGTAGATATTGTTGGTTGTTTTATAGAGCGGACTGTGGATATAGGTTATTTCGATATCGGCATAGCGGCAGCCAAGATAGTCCTCTATCACTTCTGACAGGTGACCAGTAACAACAATCAGGCGTTTAAACCCGTGACTGCACAAGGAGCGCATTAGCCTTTCAAGGATGGGGATTCGATTGACTTTGACAAGACATTTCGGGGTTGAATCCGTTAGTGGAGAGAGTCGGCTCCCCATGCCGGCGGCTAATAATAAAGCTGTTCTCACCGTGGTGCCATCCTTTGAAAGGTCACTATGCATAAAACTCCTGATATCTCCTAAAAAATAGGGAAGGTAGTATAAAAAAGAAACCATGTTCGGTCAAAAAAACTGCCACTTTAACCCAGACGAAAAACCACCGTCACAAGCATTCAGGCAAGTTTGGATGCAGTATTGATTCAAGCACGACAAAGAGCCTGTGCATAAAGATAAGACAGGTCAAAAGGATTCTTTTTGCGAAGACGAAGAAAAATCCGATATTGAAACTTAATGCGGCAAAACAACAGAAGAGTTATAAATCGCGAGCGCGACATATAACCTACGATGGAACCTGAATGGCAAAGGGGTAACTGCGTTCCTTTTCGCAAGTGCGGTCAGGAATTTGCGACAAAATCTAAAGATTAAGAGGATGGGATTTTCATGGAAGGGGTCATCGATATCAGTGAACATTCCAACCAGGACATTCACAACAACCAGAACCAGACGCTCACTATATTACTTTCTTTCCTCAACAGTCAAGCTTTATAAAATGCAACCCGTTGAAATACCGTGATAAAGTTAAGTTGTCATCTTGGTAAAAAACCGATTTACTCGGTGTAGTCCTTGAAGCCGGCGTGCTTTAACTTACTCAATTCCAGATCAGCTTTACGCAAGCGGCGCGTCAACTTTTCCATCAACTGCACGACACTGTCCACTGTCACCAGCCCCATCGACTCTGAAAACAGACCGGTATTCCTGTAGATAACAACAGGCTTCGAAACGCCGTCAATCAAACCCGCGTAGCAGCGACACCATACCTGAGAAAAAATCGAGCTATTCCAAACACACAAAAAATAACCCGCCCACTCTCTTGCCACATTTCCTTTATGCACTACAATTAAAGCAGCACTCACAGGTTCAATCCTTATCCTGCTGATGCAAGAATGGTCGTGAACAGTCATGAACGAAAAACAACAAAACCGACTTATTCAAAAGATGCTCGACCCAGCATTCTACGATCACCCGGTGACCAAGGTTGAACTCATTGAAACGCATATTTCATGGATCTTTCTGGCGGGCAAGTTTGCCTATAAACTGAAGAAACCGGTCAATTTCGGCTTTCTCGATTTCTCCACCCTGGATAAGCGCCGCTATTTCTGCCAGGAGGAACTGCGCATCAACAAGCGCTTTGCCCCACAACTTTATCTTGAAGTCGTACAGATTGGTGGAGACCCTGACAGAGGAAAATTGCACGAGGAACCGATTTTTGACTACGCCGTCAAAATGAAACGTTTCCCGCAGCAGCAGCAACTTGACCGGATGCTGAAAGCAGGACAGCTGAAGGGCGGTCATATCGAACGGTTTGCGGAAGAAATTGCACACATCCACAAACAAGCTCTGGTTGCCGAAGCAAATAGTGAATTTGGCTCGCCGCAAACGATTTTCGATCCAATTTTACAGAACTTCGTGCAAATCAGGCGCTTCTTGCCCGATCACGACATGGTTAATCAGATAGATAAATTGGAAAAATGGAGTCGGGTGACATATACAGAGTTAGAGACAATCTTCGTGCAACGAAAAACCGAAGGTTTCATCCGCGAATGTCATGGCGATATCCATCTGGCCAATATGGCCTGGGTTGACGAAGCACCACTGCTCTTCGACTGTATCGAATTCAGCGAGAGACTCCGCTGGATCGATCCGATCAGCGATGTCGCCTTTTTGGCAATGGATCTTGACGATCGAGGGGAGGCCGCACTTGGCTGGCGTTTTCTCAATCGCTACCTGCGGGAAAGCGGAGATTATCTGGGGATGATCCTGCTTAACTTCTATAAAGTTTACCGGGCGATGGTGCGTGCCAAGGTCATCTGCCTGCGCCTCTCCCAAGCGGATCTTAGCGAGGCAGAGCACAAAGTTGACCTGAAACTGTTTCAAAGCTACCTGGAACTCGCAACAGGTTATATGACTCCTCCGCAGCCGTTTCTGCTCATGACTCACGGCCTTTCTGGTTCTGGGAAGACCAGCTTTGTCAATCAACTGGCTCCGCTCTGCAATGGCATCTGTCTGCATTCTGACCTGGAACGCAAACGCCTTTACCACCTCTCACCCACGGAACACAGCCGTTCTCCGGTGGCTGGGGGTATTTACAGTGTAGCGGCCGACAGAGAAACATACTCTCGATTACGCAAGCTGGCTGATATTCTTTTAAAAGCAGGTATCCCGGCCATTGCAGATGCAACCTTTATCAAACAATCGGCACGGGAACAGATGCACCAGCTCGCATTGGAACAGCAGGTTCCGCTAGTCATCCTCGACTTTCCACTGGCTGAGGACAAGTTACGTCAACGGGTCAAATTGCGTGCAGGGCAAACGGAACAGATTTCAGAGGCGACCGAGGAGGTTCTTGATGATCAACTTACCCACGAGGAACCGTTAAACGCTACGGAAATGTGCGCTGTGATTAACATTGATCCAGCCACTGAAGTGGCGCAGATTGCCAAGCAGCTAAAAAAGATTGGTTGCCCACTTGACTCAAGTTGCGCTGATTGATCGGTTAGAAATATCAGCAGAAGAGAAATAAGGATTTGAACCAAAGTCAAAAGCTATCTCACGCAAAGCTCGCAAAGGCGCAAAGAAGAGCAAAAGCAAATCAGATTTTCTGGATTTCACCCAAGAGGAGAAAGGTTTACTTGGCGCCCTTTGCGGCATGAGAGAGAGAAGCGAACGGGCGTGAAAAAGATTGTGAACTTTTCTGGCCTTACAAGAATACGTGTCTCATCTTGCCCGTTAGTGACTATTCTTGAATCGACTGGAGCGTTCTGAACTGCCACACAATACCCCGGGAAGGATTTTGCCATGCCAAGCGACATTGAGATTGCCCAACAGGTTCAGCCAAAACCGATCGGTCAGATTGCCGATCAGCTTGGCATCGATAAAGTTGACCTGCTCCCCTACGGCCGGGAGATGGCCAAAGTCCACGTCAATGCCCTGCAACGGCCAAACAAAAAACAGGGGCGCTTAATTCTGATCTCAGCGACCACCCCAACCGCAGCTGGCGAAGGAAAAACCACGACAACAATCGGCTTGGGGCAGGCCTTTGCCAAGTTGGGAAAATCGGTCTGTCTAGCTCTGCGAGAGCCATCTCTTGGTCCCTGTTTGGGGATGAAAGGGGGCGCCACAGGCGGCGGCTACAGCCAGATTATGCCGGCTGATCGGATCAACCTGCACTTTACCGGCGATTTTCACGCCATCACCAGTGCCAACAACCTGCTTGCGGCGGTGATCGATAACCATATCTATCAAGGCAACGAATTGAACATTGATCCGCGCCGAGTAGTCTGGCGCCGGGTGCTCGATATGAACGACCGCAGTCTACGGCATATCGTACTGGGCTTGGGCGGAAAACTACAGGGTATCCCACGGGAGGGAGGATTTGACATTAGCGCCGCCTCCGAAGTGATGGCGATGCTCTGTCTGGCATCCAGTCTGGATGATTTTTGCCAACGTCTCGAAGATACTCTGGTCGCCTTTACTTACAACGGCGATCCGGTTTTTGCCAAACAGCTGCAAGTCACCGGCGCCATGCTCGCTCTGTTACGCGATGCCATCCATCCCAACTTGGTGCAGAGTCTGGAAGGAGTTCCAACATTGGTACATGGCGGCCCTTTTGCCAATATTGCCCATGGTTGTAACAGTCTGCTGGCAACCCGGATGGCTCAG
>JASJGU010000113.1:0-3316 GCA_033791385.1 Desulfuromusa sp. | reverse complement strand
GTGTTTGATGAACTGGCAAAACCCGCGCCCAAAAATCATTTCACCATCGGTATCCATGATGATGTGTCCCATACCAGCCTTGAATTTGATCAGAATTTCACGATTGAAAACAAAGATGTGAAACACGCCCTGTTTTATGGTCTGGGTGCCGATGGCACCGTGGGGGCCAACAAAAACAGCATCAAGATCATCGGCGAGAATACCGATTTGTATGCACAGGGTTATTTTGTCTATGACTCGCGTAAATCAGGTTCCATGACGACCTCGCATTTACGCTTCGGCCCTGATCCGATCCGTGCGCCTTATCTTTTGCATTCGGCCGGTTTTATTGCCTGCCACCAGTTCAATTTTATCTACCGGATGGATGTTCTGAAACTGGCCGAACACAAGGCGGTGTTTCTACTTAACAGTCCTTACCCCGCCGACAAAGTTTGGGAGCAATTGCCAAAACCGATGCAGCAAGGCCTGATTGATCGCGATATTCAAATGTACGTGATTGATGCTAGCAGCGTTGCACAGGAAGCCGGTATGGGAGGGCGCATTAATACCATCATGCAGACCTGCTTTTTTTCTTTGTCCGGGGTTTTGCCCAAAGACGAGGCGATCGCACAGATCAAACAGGCGATACAAAAAAGCTATGCACACAATGGCAGTGCCTTGGTGGATAAGAATTTCAAGGCAGTCGATGCAGCGCTTGAGCATCTGCAGGCCGTCAAAATCCCACAAAAAACCAGTAGCGATCGGGCACTGAACCGGGTCGTGCCGGAGAATGCCCCGCCTTTTGTTCAAGAAGTGACCGCGATAATGCTACGCGGAGAAGGCGATCAGTTGCCGGTCAGTAAAATGCCGGTTGATGGCACGTTTCCAAGTGGCACCACGCAATGGGAGAAACGCAATATTTCTGATTTCGTGCCTCTCTGGGAGCCGGATATCTGCATCCAGTGCGGCAATTGCAGTTTTGCCTGCCCGCATAGTGTTATTCGTTCACGTTTTTATCATCAACAGCAACTGGAAAAAGCACCCGAAGCGTTTCCTTCAGCCCCAATCAGTGCCCGTGGCTTTCCTGAGACACGCTTTACCCTGCAGATTTATCTGGAAGATTGTACCGGTTGCGGGATTTGCGTTGATGTATGCCCGGCACATGATCCGCACGATAAGGAACGCAAAGCCATCAACATGGCAACAAAATCGCCGATGCTGCAATCAGGTCGTGAAAATATAAAGTTTTTTGAACAGTTGCCGGTCAACAAACGTTCCCAGGTGGATTTTTCAGCAGTGCGCGGAGTGCAGTTTCTGGAGCCGCTGTTTGAATTTTCCGGTGCCTGTGCAGGCTGCGGTGAAACACCCTATGTGCGCCTGCTGTCGCAACTATTCGGACCGCGTTTGCTGGTAGCGAATGCAACCGGCTGCTCCTCAATCTATGGCGGCAACCTGCCCAGCACACCCTGGACCAAGAACCACCAGGGGCAGGGTCCTGCCTGGTCCAATTCGCTGTTTGAGGACAATGCCGAATTTGGCCTGGGAATGCGCATCAGCGTCGATCACCAGAATAATATGGCGCGCCAGTTACTTAAACAAATGGCGCCACAACTGGGTGATGACCTGGTCGAAACGACACTCAATGCCGAGCAACGCGAGGGCAGCCAGATTCGTGCACAACGCAAACGTGTGATTGAATTAAAGGAAAAACTGCAAGCCATTAATAACGAACAGTCAAAGACGCTGCTTGCGGTCGTCGAACACCTGGTGCGCCGCAGTGTGTGGCTGGTGGGTGGTGACGGCTGGGCCTACGATATTGGTTCGGGTGGTCTGGACCATGTGTTATCGACGGGGCGCAATGTAAACGTTCTGGTGCTCGACACAGAGGTTTATTCGAATACCGGTGGGCAAATGTCAAAGGCTACGCCGACCGGAGCGTCTGCTAAATTTGCTTCCGCCGGAAAACGCATCGGTAAAAAAGACCTGGCGTTGCAGGTGATTTCCTACGGTAATGTTTATGTTGCCCAGGTGGCGCTGGGTGCCAACCCTCAGCAAACGCTGCTGGCGATGCGCGAAGCCGAAGAATATGACGGTCCATCCATCGTTCTCGCCTATTGTCCCTGTATTGCCCACGGCTACGATCTGCGCAAGGGACCCAATCAGCAAAAACTGGCGGTAGAAAGTGGTTACTGGCCGTTATTGCGATTTAATCCTGCATTGCGTGACGCGGGTGAACGCCCATTCGTTCTGGATTCGACTCGACCCCGAATCAGGTTCAAGGATTATGCGTACAACGAGGCACGTTACAAAGTGTTGACTCAGACCAACCCCGAAGAAGCTGAAGAATTGCTCGAAGCGGCGCAGAAACTGGTAGACCTGCGCTGGCAAACCTATGAAGACATGACAACAATGGGCTCATCCAAGTTTCAGCCGGTGGTTCGCTAGTACTCATTAAACCTATATTGATATAGTTTTTCACATAAATAATTTCTCAGAAAGTGCGACTTCAGTCCGGCCTGGTGAGACTAAAGCCTCACTTCCCATAAATTTAATAGGTGAACGTCTATAGATTACTTGGTGGCTGTTAGAAAAGTAAAACCCCAAGTTTAGAGAACGTGGTTCCTAGGTAGTTACAGAATGTTTTTATTGATTAGGCACATTTCACTATCAAAATAGTATTGATGTGGCGCGCCTGTTGCTAATTCATAATCGACAATTTGCTGTGGTGTCAAATGCTCAATATGCATAATAATAGAACGTAACGAATTGCCATGTGCTGCGATGAGTACGTTTTCTCGTTTCTGAAGATGAGGGAGTATGTGTTGTTTATAATAGGGTAATGTTCTGGCTGCAGTAGTTTTCAGGCTTTCACCATTAGGAGGATGCCTATCAAGATTACAATAAACAGCCGTGAAGTTAAAAATCCTGTAGCCAGGTTTTTGATCAGCTTGATTGGATTGGTGATATTTATTGTGGTTGTTGCTTTCCTGTTCTTTCTGATGTTACCGCTTGTTTGGTTTGGAATTTT
This sequence comes from Desulfuromusa sp., assembly GCA_033791385.1. Taxonomy (GTDB): domain Bacteria; phylum Desulfobacterota; class Desulfuromonadia; order Desulfuromonadales; family Geopsychrobacteraceae; genus Desulfuromusa. Next base: position 309 of record JASJGU010000113.1, on the reverse strand, counting down.
ATTTATGATGCTATTAGTGACAACCTTATGGCTTGTCTTGCCAAAACTTATCATCACTTATAAGTCTATACACTATGATAGTGAAAAGTTAGAGAAAAAACAGTAGTAAGATTGTTTGTAACGACATATGAATATTGGTAATAACACGCAGATAAATTTATTTGCAATATTTTAAGGAGAACTAGAGATGGCTTTTGGATTACAATGGGAATGGCGGGGATTCGGTGCAGTTTCTGCAGATTTTGTTAATAAATACAGTAAGCTTGATCTCCAATTTGATATTCAGAATGTCGATGATCTTTATCTTTG
>JASJGU010000112.1:0-9009 GCA_033791385.1 Desulfuromusa sp. | reverse complement strand
CCAATTCTAACATTTCCCGTACCGATCTTTCCTTCCCCTCTAGAGCAGCGCGTGAAACTATACTGTTGCCGATTTTAAACTCCTCAATCCCCGACAGAGCGGCCAGCGGCGCAACATTGCGGTAATCAATGCCATGTCCAGCGTTGATCCCAAGACCAAGTCGGCGGGCGGCACTGATTGCCATCTCGATCCGCCGCAGTTGTTCCAAACGCTCACGTTCAGTCCGCACTTCACAATACATTCCAGTATGGATTTCCATATGATCAGCACCAACTTTATGACAGGCTTTGATCTGTTCAATATCCGGTTCAATAAACAAGCTGACAATAATCCCCGCCTGCTTCAGCAAAGCAATCTTTTGTTTCAGGGTGCTCTGTAGCAGAATAACATCCAGCCCTCCTTCAGTCGTCAACTCATGGCGCCCTTCTGGAACCAAAGTGACAGAGTCGGGAAGAGTTTTTAATGCAATGGTCACCATTTCGTCAGTCAGAGCCATATCCAGATTCATGCGGGTTTTTATTGTCTGCCGTAGTATCGCCACATCCCGATCCTGGATATGGCGACGATCTTCCCGCAAATGAATGGTAATTCCATCGGCTCCAGCGAGTTCAGCCAGAATAGCAGCGGCCACCGGATCTGGTTCTGTCACTCCGCGAGCCTGACGAATTGTTGCAATATGATCAACGTTGACACTAAGTTTTGCCAATTTGTTACTCCTCAGTCTGTTTTTACGCACCCAGATGTTCTCGTATGGCGCAAGCTACCCGTTCGGCTTGCGCCTCAATCAGAGTTTGATCTTCACCTTCAATCATCACCCTCAAGAGAAGTTCAGTACCAGAATAGCGCACCAGCAAGCGGCCCTTATCGCCAAGTTCAGCCTCAACCTGAGCAATTATCTCTTTTAGCGGTGTTATTTTTTTCAAATCTGCTTTTTTCCGAACCTGAACATTAACCAGAACCTGAGGCAGCGAGGTCATCACCTCAGCCAATTTAGAAAGTTTTTCTCCGCTGCGCTGAATGATTGCCAGCACCTGCAAAGCAGAAAGAATACCGTCGCCAGTGGTATTATGATCAAGAAAAATCATGTGGCCCGACTGTTCACCGCCAAGGTTATAACCACCCTTGAGCATCTCTTCTACGACATAACGGTCCCCGACGGCAGTCCGAATAACCCTGCCGCCAACCTTTTTCATTGCGATATCGAGGCCCATGTTGCTCATCACTGTGGCCACAACCGTTTTTTTCTTCAACTGACCCGTCTTAATCAGCTCCGTGCCACAAAGTGCCATAATATGGTCGCCATCAACCACAATACCTCTTTCATCGACAAAAATGACCCGGTCGGCATCCCCATCTAGAGCAATTCCCAAGTCAGCCCGGTACTCACGTACTGTTTCCGCCATAACTTCCGGATGCATCGAGCCACAGCCTTCATTGATATTCATTCCGTTTGGATCGACGCCAATTGAAATCACTTCAGCACCCAGCTCGGTCAATACCGCTGGTGCAACTTTATAACCTGCGCCGTGGGCACAATCGAGGACAATCCTCAGCCCCTGGAGGTCAAGATCTTTCGGAAATGTGTTCTTAAGAAAAACGACATAGCGCCCAATTGCATCGTCTATGCGATAGGCTTTGCCGACCTCATCAGCGATAGGACGTAATTCATCAAGACGGTTATTAATAATCAGGTCTTCAATCTTCAACTCAAGCTCATCCGGAAGTTTATATCCGGTACTGGAAAAGAATTTAATTCCATTGTCCTGATATGGATTATGCGAAGCACTGATCACCACCCCGGCATCAGCTCGCATTGAAGAGGTAATGAAAGCAATCCCAGGTGTTGGTAGCGGCCCGACCACCAGCACATCAACACCCATAGAACAAATTCCAGCCACCAGTGCATTTTCAATCATATAACCGGACAGTCGAGTGTCCTTGCCAATAACAACTCGATGGCGGCGTTTGCCTCCGTTTTTAAAGACAAAAGCAGCTGCACGACCAAGTTGCATCGCCATTTCGGTGGTCATCGGCTCAATATTAGCAACACCTCGTACCCCATCGGTGCCAAATAGTTTCTTTTCCATCCTCAACTATCCTCCTCCACCCTCTTGTTAGTGTTTTGCTGTTCAGAATCGCTTTTATCTGCAGGAGGTGAGGTCTCTACTGGTTGAATTTCCACCTGAAGCTCAGTCGTTTTTTCATTTTTAAAAGATGTATAGGTCCCTCGGTGAACCAATGGAACAATAAGAGAAAAACCCTCATTGACGCCAGCCAGATCAACCTCTTCCGTGGTCACCTCACTGACACTTTTCAGCTCGTTTTCAGCACCCTCAACAAGAACCTCATCGGGCACAACCTTGACACTTCCAAGCCTGAAACCGGGAAGCGGTTCGCCTGTCAGTGCAACCTTGATTGGCACCAGTTTCTGTTTGATCCGTTCCAGCTTCAGGTCAATAAATGATGGAGATAATCGTGTAACTCGCAACCCGCTCGGTAGATTCAATCTTTCTTCCAAACGTTTAAACGTTGTCAATCCCGGCTGCAGATCGGCAAGGTCGACAATAATACTGATATCGCTGGTACTGATTTTCATCAGCAGAGTTCGCGGCCCACTCACCCGGACATCAATCAGATCAGGAACCTCGTTGGCAACCATCAGCCCTTGCGGAATAGATTGCAACTCCAGAGGAATCCGATATCCTACTTCGAGACGTCGCTCACCCATAATAAACATCCAAAGCAACAACGCAAAAACCAGAGAGATTGCCTTTAATGTCCAATTTTCGGTCAACAACTTGAACATCCGGGCTATCCCTTCTTAGTCTGCGGCTTTTGCTTCTTATTTTTGGCATGACGCGGCTCCAGTAAGCGGCCCAGAACCTTCTTCAAGCTAGCCGCATCCAGATTCCGAGTCATCCCCCCATTGACAGCCACAGAGATATTCCCAGTCTCTTCAGAAACAATAATGGCCACTGCATCAGCCAGCTCCGTCAAGCCGATTGCTGCCCGGTGCCTGGTCCCAAGCTCCTTTGTCAGGTCAGCTCCCTGGCTCAAAGGGAGGAAACAGCCTGCCAAAGCTAAACGCCCCTGCTGGACCACCAGAGCCCCATCATGAATCGGAGATGAAGGCATAAATATGGCCCGGATCAATTCACAAGAGACACGTGAATCAATGGCGGTTCCAGACTCAAGGATATCATTGATTCCATTTTCCCGTTCGATGGCAATCAGCGCCCCGATTTTACGACCTCCCAAAGCAACGCAGGCTTTAACCAGCTCGTCAATCGCTACAGATTCTTCGTCTAAACTCATCCCGCCAAAAAAAGGATTACGCCCGACATGCATCAATGCCCGCCGGATATCGTTCTGAAAAATAACCACAATAACAAGGATGATTGAAGATAGAAAATTACTCAGAAACCAGTTAAGGGTATGAAGATCCCCGATTCGGGAAGCCATATAAACGACAAGAATAACCGCTAGGCCAAGAAGCATTTGAACCGCTCGGGTTCCTTTGATGAGGAGGATAATCCGGTAGATAATAAAGGCAACAACACTGATGTCCAGAATATCAAGCAGACGGATATTTGTGAGGACATCTAACATTGCGGCCACCGTGCGAAAGTTATGTTGATAGAATCAATGTACCAAAATATGGGCAGAATGGATTAAGGAAGTTGCTGCTCCCTGATCGCCCAGGCAACTAGCGCGGTCTCCAACGCCGGGCGGACATCATGAACCCGAAAAATCTGCACCCCCTGGCTTACCCCTAAAGCAATTGTAGCCAAAGTTCCATAAAGACGTTCCAGCGGATCAGCCCGATTAAGCACCTTTCCGATAAAGCTCTTCCGTGAGGTTCCCAACAGAATCGGACAGCCAAGCTGGTGCAACTCATCCAGGCGTTGCAGCAATTCAAGATTACCGAGAGCACTTTTGCCAAACCCGATACCAGGATCAATCGCTAGTCGACCACGATCAATCCCCGCCGCCAGAGCCAGACTAACACTCTGGCGCAAACTGGCAATAACGTCAGTGAGCAGGTTTCGATATTCCGTAAGCTGCTGCATAACCTCAGGTCGTCCACTTGTATGCATCAAAAACAATCCGGCGCCCGTTTCGGCTGCAACGGTAGACATTTTGGGGTCAAAACGGAGCCCGCTGATGTCATTAATAAAGTTGGCTCCAGCAGCAAGCGCTGCGCCAGCAACAAGTGCCTTGCTGGTATCAATCGATAGGGGTAAATCTGTTTCCTGCCGAAGCCCCTCTATAACCGGGATAACCCTCGCCAGTTCTTCTTCAGTTGAAACCGGAAGAGCACCAGGCTTGGTACTTTCTCCACCAATATCGAGAATTGCAGCACCATCCTGCTGCATCGCCAAGCCCTGTCGCACAGCCAGATCAACATTCAAGTATTGACCGCCATCAGAAAAAGAGTCAGGGGTGATATTCATCACGCCCATAATGCATGGTTGGGTCAGATCAAGCTGGCAATCCCGTCCTGACAGCCTCTGCGCACTCAAACGCCTCACGGCTGAGGAGTCTCATCCTCCTTGGTGTTGAGGGCAGATCCGGTCTCGTCAGTTGTAGCAGGGTCAACATGACCAGTCTCCCCCTTCTTCGTATCGTTTTCGGCCTCAGTCTCAACAGCATTACTTTCAAAACTGAAGTCACCTTCCTGCTTCAGCTCTTCTTCTACTTTTTCCACAACTTTGGGTTTTAAATACTCTGGAACCCCATCAGGAAAGGCAACGGCAAGGATTTCTGAACTATCCAAAGTCTCCTTTTCCAGGATCAATTCTGACAAATTGATCAACTGCTCCTGGTGATCTTTGATCAAGGTACGAGTCAATGCATAATTTTCGTTAACTATTCTTCGAATTTCATTGTCGATATCAACCGCAGTTGCTTCGCTGTAGTTTTTGACATGGCCCATATCCCGGCCAAGAAAGACTTCCGCACCCTCTTTTTCACCAAACGCCATCGGCCCGATTTTTTCACTCATTCCCCATTCGCAAACCATCTTACGGGCGATGGCTGTCACCCGCTCAAGATCATTACTAGCACCGCTGGTCACCGATTCGAAAGTTAACTCCTCGGCAATCCGGCCACCAAGTAATGCCCGAATGCGGATATGCAGCCCTTTGGCAGTTTCACTGTACTTCTCTTCTGTAGGAAGATACATAGTAACACCCATAGCACGGCCGCGCGGGATAATTGACACCTTGTGAACCGGGTCTGATCCCGGAGTCAGCAGAGAGACCAGCGCATGACCGGCTTCGTGGTAAGCGGTGACTTTCTTCTCTTCCTCAGTAATGACCATTGAGCGACGCTCGGCGCCCATCAGAACCTTATCCTTGGCAGCCTCAAAATCATCCTTATCAACTTTGGTTTTATTGGCACGAGCCGCTAGCAAAGCAGCCTCATTGATCAGATTTGCCAGATCAGCCCCAGTGAAACCAGGAGTTGCTTTGGCAATCACTTCAAGGTTTACCCCATCATCCATAGGAACTTTACGTGAATGAACAATAAGAATCTTATGTCGGCCTTTAATATCGGGATGTGGAACCATCACCTGACGATCAAAACGCCCTGGCCGCAGTAACGCAGGGTCCAGAACATCAGGACGGTTAGTCGCTGCAACCAGAATGACACCCTCGTTTGATTCAAAACCATCCATCTCAACCAACAACTGATTCAGGGTCTGCTCGCGTTCATCATGTCCGCCACCAAGACCGGCTCCACGATGACGTCCAACTGCATCAATCTCATCAATAAAAATAATGCAGGGGGCATTTTTCTTGCCCTGAAGAAATAGATCTCGTACTCGACTGGCCCCGACTCCGACAAACATTTCTACAAAGTCTGAACCTGAGATAGTAAAGAATGGAACTCCAGCTTCACCAGCAACCGATCGGGCCAACAAAGTTTTCCCGGTACCCGGCGAACCAACAAGTAAAACCCCTTTAGGAATTTTCCCGCCAAGTTTGGTGAATTTCTTTGGATCTCTCAGGAACTCAACAACTTCTTCAAGTTCCTGCTTCGCTTCATCAACTCCAGCCACATCTTTGAAAGTAACCAGCCCCTGGGTATCGGTCAGCAACTTAGCCTTACTCTTACCAAAGCTCATCGCCTTACCACCGCCACCCTGCATTTGGCGCATAAAGAAAATCCAGACCGCGATCAACAACAGAATCGGTCCCCAGGAAATTAATAAAGTGAACCAAAAACCCTGGTCATCCAGCGGTTTTGCCTCAATGATAACGCCCTTTTCTTTCAAATCAGGGATCAGTTGCTCATCCATAGGGGCATAGGTCTGGAATTTACTACCATCACCCAGCACACCACTAACTTGGTTCCCCTGGAAGGTGATATTGCTGACCTGACCATCATCAACCGCACTGAGAAACTCCGTGTAGTTAATTTTTTTCTGCTCAGTATCTTTCTGAGTCATCATATTAAACAGCATGATCATCAGCAAAGAGATGACCAGCCACAGTGCTAAATTTTTTTGAAATTGGCTCACAAGACCCCCTATGGAGTTTTTACTGGTTTTTAGGTTCCGTTCTTGGCATCGTTAGATTGAATAAAACTAGCGAAAAAAGCTACCACAAAAAGATATAGAGCTACAAGCCTTTTGTCCCGTTTTTACTCTCTCAAAGCAGCTCTATTCGCAGAATTTTTCCACAATCATGCCCGGCAAGAGCATGACGTGAACGACGCATTCCTGCCACCCACAAAATTGTCGCCCCACTGACCAGCAGAGGAGCTTTCAGTCGACCTTCAAGCTCAACCCGCTTATCAGCAAAAAAATGCTTCAACCGCTTACGCCCAACCATGCCAAAAGGTTCAAATCGATCCCCAGCTTGCCAACTGCGCACGCGTAAAGGTTGCAGCAAATTGGCAAGGGAAAATTCGCTAACATTTAACGATTCCCCTTCTTGTTCGTCCTGCAAAGAGATACGCAACGCGCGCCCATCGGGGAGCTCAAGCTCGCCAGGGATTGGCAGAAGCAGATCAAAAGGTTCCGCTACCTTTGGAGCGTCACTCCTCAGCCACAAAGTCTCGTAGCGGCGGGCAACCCAGCAGCCGGGCAAATCCAGTTGTGCCTGACTCCGTTGACCTGCCAGTACCCCCTCAATGGCTTGCAGGTGAACGGCTTCAATTTTCTGCAAATCGCCACGAATCTGGCGTAACGCCTCACGCAACAAACGCACTCGCAACGCCTGATGCATAGTTAACAAAGCTGCTCGGCTCAGGCGCAAACCGTCACTATTAGACACAATCAATTTTTCAAAATTCTGTTCAATCTGCTCTTGCCAATAATCCTCTTCAAGCTGAAACTGGCCTGTTAATTCTGCAACTTGGTTGTCAAAGTTAGGATTAATTTCAAGCAGTTGCGGTATTATTTGAGTACGAAACCGATTTCGCAAAAAAATCGGGTCGCAATTACTCTTATCTTCAACCCAACTCAGCTTATGTTGCCGTGCATAGTCAAGAATCTGCTCACGATTGCAACTCAATAAGGGACGCCACCAGAGACCCTGATGGACACGCATAGCAGCCAAGCCACTCTGCCCGCTGCCACGCAGCAATCGCAACAGAAAAGTCTCCACCTGATCATCCCGATGGTGGGCAAGGGCTATCAGCTCTGCGTCAACTTGACCGGCAATCCGCTGCAAAAACTCCCGTCGCGCCTGCCGCCCAGCCATCTCGAGGCTCACCCTCTCCTGTTTTGCCAATAGCAAAACATTGCATGATTCAATATGGCAAGGAAGCCTCCATTGCTGGCAGAAATCCCTGACAAAATCGGCATCAGCTACACTTTCTGGACGGAGTTGGTGATCCAGATGGGCAACCTGAAGGGAAAGGGTCAAGGAGTCCGCTAGCGAGCACAAGAGATGCAGCAACACGACTGAATCAACCCCACCGGAAACCGCGACCAATAATCGACTTGTTTCAGGGGGAATCGTGTCCATTATCAACTGCTGAAACTGAGATGATTTCATTGGCTCAGAAAATCCTGATTGATTTATGTTTGGAAATTGAAACGGCCGTTCTGCACTATAAACAAAAAAAGCCCTTCCCGATAGCGAGAAAGGCTTAAAAATGGTGGCGGTGCAGAGATTCGAACTCCGGACACTGCGGATATGAGCCGCATGCTCTAACCAACTGAGCTACACCGCCGAATCTATTGTGACTCCCGAAGGAGGATCGGCTTTGGTTGCGGGAGAGGGATTTGAACCCCCGACCTTCGGGTTATGAGCCCGACGAGCTACCAGACTGCTCCATCCCGCGACACGAGGCAGGAAAATAGTATTCTGCCGAAAAAATGTCAAGCAAAAAAACTGCTTTTAAGTAGCACCCGGCAGCGACAACTCATCGTTGCATGCCAACCCGTTGTTTTTGCTACTGACGCGAGATAAACCCTTTGATTTGTTCTTTTTTCTCAGCCAACTGCTGAACCGTTTTCGCGGCGGCGGCATCTGCGTAAGGACCGATACGCACGCGATACCAAAGCCCCTTTGCTCCGAGATCGGCTTCGACAACAAACGCCGGGTAACCTTTATCGAGCAAACGCTTTTTAAATGCCCCGGCATCACCGGCAGCGGCAAAAGAGCCGACCTGGACTGAGTAAGTCCCCTTGGGATCGACTTTTGGCATCGCACCAGTCGAATCAACAACTGCAACCTTAGCCGCCTTGGCTTCGCCCTTCGCGACAACAACGGCCGGAGCCTGCTTTTTGACAATTGGCTGATCCGGCAAGTCGATCGGCGGAGCAACCGTGGGCTTCTTTTCCTCTTTCGGTTTCGGCGGCAAATTAATCCCACTGCCCAGCGGAACTGTTTCCTCTTTGGCGAGGTTATCGTAGAAAGTCAGCTTGGTATCATCGGTAGCCGAGGCAGCGTCTCCCGTTTCAGTATCACCCCTAGACTCAGCTTCTGACTGCCCAGCGGCCTCAGCCTCGGGCTGGGGGGATTTTGTTACCAGGATTTTTTCCGCAGCCTG
>JASJGU010000111.1:0-31786 GCA_033791385.1 Desulfuromusa sp. | reverse complement strand
TTTAATTTGTGTCTGCAGTTTGTATTTTTTTGGGTGTGCGTGCAGCTGGGCAGGCTGGATCCTGGGGTTGGAAACTTTTTCCTGGGTTAAAAACCTTTTTGGATCGACCAGCTGGTCGATCACTTCATGGTAAAGGAGATTTCCATTGACGATACGGATCGCTCCAAGTTGAATTATCTCATCCCCTTTTGAGGGGTTTAAGCCGGTAGTTTCTGTATCGAAAACAACATAAGTCAGTTTTCTCAGGGGGATTTGTCCTAGCTCCTTCCAGGCCCCTCGATTGAACAAATCAAATTCATAAGAGACCGGGCGGTGTTCCACGTCACTCTGCATGGCCAGGCGATGATCCTGGTCTATCGGAGGAAAGTTGATTGTGACCCCTGTATACTCTCCACTCGGATTAGATATAAGAGAGATTCCCCCCGCCAGATTCTCGATTGTATCTTTAAAATTAAGCAAATTTCCTTTTGGGTCAGTAATTAATGGTGTCAGTTGCCAGGTTTTAAGTAAATCCAGACTTGTACTTGCTTTTGGCCAGGTAATGACCAGTTCCGCACCAGATTCTTCGTCGGGGGTTAACGTTATCAATAACTCCTGGATTCTGGAATGGGTATTCAGTAGTCCGGCAAGATGGGAAATTGCCTGTACCATCGAATAACTGTCAAGTTGCAACCAGACCCCCTTGGGAGCCAGAGGAGTGACCTTGATTGAGAACCGTTCGCTGATATTGTTGCTAATGATGTCAAGCAGATTATCAGCCAAGACATTCTCATTTTTACTCAGTGCGTGCAGGTGATGCGCATAATTAGCTCTTGCTTCACCGACCTTGTTTTGGAGCGATTGTGATGCTTGGTCAATTTTTTTTCTATAATTATATAACTCTTCCGGGTCAAGTTTGGGTCGACCAAGAATGTTGGTAATTGAGTCCCGGATTTCTTCCAGGTCTTTTTGCTGCTCATCAATCAGGGATTGGATCAACATGTCGCGGCGGCTGTCAGATTTAATCTGATGAGTCATGTCCTCTAGAGTGAGAACCAATCCAGAGATAACCTTGACGTTTTCCTGTTCGGTAAAGAATGGTGCCATGTTGACCCGAAGGCAGAGGCCTGTATGCAGAGTTAGTATGGAATTGTTAACCATTTTTGTACGACCAGACATGTGGCACTTATGCAGCATTTCCAATCCATGGACGATCGGATCACGATCCAGGATGCTGAAAATTGAACGCCCGAGACCAAGTATCCCTTGATTTGGGGACTTTCCTTTTGCTGTGCCCGGATCTTTCTTGAATAACTCTTGAGCTTGTTGGTTGTAGAGCAAAACCTGCCCATCGGTATTGCAAACAATGACCCCGTGCGGAAGTTCTGTCATTAATGCTGCAAGACGAGTGCGTTCTTCATTCAGCGTTGCTTGAGCTACGGCAATTTTCCCGGCGACATCCTGCTGCAACTCAGTAAAGGCGTCTGCTGATTGATTGATGATCTCTGCAAGATATTGAATCTCTTTCGAGGCACTTTTGATTTCCGCCCGATGTTCCGGGTTGACAGATGAGATTATTCTTGCACTTTCAGCAAGTTTGAGGATCGGAACAATGTAGTCATTAAATAAAAGATTAATCAGTGCCCCGATGATAAAAAGGATAGTAATTGTCCCCAGCAGGGGAAAGGGAACCAGCTTGCTGAGCATTTCGGCCAAGGCCGCTTGCTGGGCTTCGTTGACGCTGGCCCAGGAACCGATCAGACTGGCGACTATAATGCTGATGAGAGCAAAATAGATTGCTCCGAGAAAAATCCAGTATTTAAAGCTAGGCTTCATATAACTAAAAAACCTGTACTGTGAATCAGGAGAGAAATCTTCCCGCTGTTTTCTACAATGACCGCCGTGTTGCTAGGATTAGAATGGCTTTGATCTTGGAGACGTTTAATTCTTGTTACTTTTCTTCTCTTCTCATGAAGCATAAAAACAAATATATGACAAAATAGTACATATGGCAAACATTGTTGTATTTTTGTTGTTTATATTTTCCGATCCAATAGAAAAGCCGTTGTGCTGAGGCACAACGGCTTTTTGAAACGGCAGAAAAATTAGTGCATTAAGCCGTGAGGCGTTTGAGAGCCTCAAGATATTTTTCGCCGGTCTTACGGACAATCTCTTCTGGTAGCTTTGGCGCTGGTGCCTGCTTTCCCCAATCCAGAGTTTCCAGATAATCGCGTAAGAATTGTTTATCAAAGCTTGGTTGAGCACCCCCCGGTTGATATTGGTCTTTAGGCCAGAAACGGGATGAATCTGGGGTCAGGGCCTCATCAATCCAGATGAGTTGACCATCGATAATACCAAATTCAAATTTGGTATCAGCAATAATGAGACCTTTTTTATCGGCCAGAGCCCGGGCCCGTTCGTAAATTTTAATACTGATATCGCTAATCTGCTCAGCTATCTCTTGACCGCAGAGTTCAATTGTTTTCTCAAAGGAAATGTTTTCATCATGTTCGCCAAGTTCTGCTTTTGTCGAGGGGGTGAACAGAGTTTGCGGCAGCTTGTCACTCTCTGCCAAGCCTGCTGGTAGCGGAATACTGCAGACGGAGCCGCGCTGTTGATATTCTTTCCAGCCACTTCCCGACAGATAGCCACGAACGATACACTCGACTGGTAGCGGCTGTGCTTTTTTTGTCAACATACTGCGCCCTTCCAGCTGATCCCGATATTGATGGGTAATGGCTGGAAAGTCATCGACATCTGTTGAAATCAAATGGTTGGGGATCAGGTCGGTCATCTGTTCAAACCAGAATTTGGAAATCTGGGTCAGGACATAACCTTTTTGCGGAATTCCTTCCGCCATAATAACGTCAAAAGCGGACATTCGATCGCTGGTAACAATCAGCAGATGTTCTCCCAGGTCGTAAAGATCCCTGACCTTGCCACGGTTGACGAGATTAAGTTCAGGGCAGTTGGTTTGAGTAATAATTGGTGTCATGATTTGTTGCTCCCATTTTCAAAGGCGCTGATTAATTCAGGGACCATGATTTCAACTTCGGCTTGCTGCAATAGTTGTTTTACCTTCTCGGCAACAATCTGTTCCTTTTTTTCTGCCAGTAACCTAGTCTTCAGTTGGTCGCGATCCGCTTCGGGTAGAGCCGCAAAATCCGCAACCTCAGATTTTTTCAGGCTGGCAACCAGAAATCTGTCGCCAATGGTATAAACTTTTGCAGCGATAGGGGCCTCTTCAGTTAATGAAAAAGCCGCTTCGGCGAGCTCTTGTGAGGTGCCAATCCGGGGGATGAAAAAACCAAAATTACGGCTGAATTCTCCCGATTCTTCAACGGTCAATTTCAAGCTTTGAGCAGCAGTTGACAGGCTTTTTTTATCGATGGCCTGATCTAATAGCTTGTCCGCCAACTCCTGGGCCAGAGTTTGAGCTTGTTCGGTTCGATAAGCCTGCTCAACCGCAGGTTTCACCTTGACCAACTCTGGCGGGTGGCTCGCTTGCCGTTCCTTAAGGATGAACAGAAAAACTCCTTGAGTCGTTTGCACCGGTCGAGCCAGTTCACCATCCTTTAAAGTAAGAGCGACTTGACTGATCTCAGCAACCTTGCCAATGCCGTCAATTGCTGCGTTCGCAGCGAAAAGTCCGGTTTCTTTAATCCCCAGATCATTGTCTGCTGCCGCAGCATCCAGGTCTCCGGTTTTACGGTTAATGTTGTAAGTATCCATGGCTTTTTCGTAGGCCAGTTGGCGTGATTTTTCCAATTTCAGGCCAGCTTTGACCTCCTCTATAGCATCTACAAGAGGTTTTACGCCCGGCTCTCTGTATTCTTCAACCTTAACAATATGGAACCCGAAGGGCGTTTGGATAACTTGGCTCATTTGCCCTGGGCGCAAAGCAAAGACGGCATCTTCAAATTCACTGACCATAGTGCCACGACCGAAAGTACCAAGGTCCCCACCTTGCGCTGCATTGCTTTTGTCATCGGAGTGGGTTTTGGCGAATTGCGCAAAATCAGCTCCATCCAGTAGTTGCTTCCGCAATTCGTTGGCAAAATCACGCCGTTTCTGAATAGTTTCAGCGTCAGCATCTTTAGGAACACGCAGTAAAATGTGTGCTGCTTTGATTTGTTCCTTGATTTCAAACAGATCAAGATTGCGGCGATAGTAGCGCTGTAGCTCTTCATCACTGAAAACGCCGACCTCGATTTCGTAGCGGGCGGGATCAAACTGCAGGTAGCGCAGTGATACTTTTTCTGCAACCCGGAATTTCTCAATGTTCTGCTCAAAGAATTTCTTTAAGCCATCTTCAGTAACTTTTACCTTAGATTCAACCAAGGCTGGAGTCAGCCAGACGTAATTGAGATTGATTTTATCATTTTCTTTATGAAAGGCAGCTTTAAGATTCTCGTCACTGACGCTGGCACCCTGTTGCAGGTTGTCCCGAACTTTCTGTGTCAGTAGTTGTCTCCGCTGGGTAGCCTCAAACTGTTCCGGGTTCATGCGCTGATAGTTCAGGACTTCAAGATACCGATCTCGATTGAATTCACCAGCAACCTGAAACGCATCATACTGCGCGATACTGTCAATGAGTTCCTGCTGGGTGACTTCCAGATTGAGTTGAAGTGCCTGCTGAACCAGAAGAGATTCTTCAACAAGTTGCTGCAATGCCTGCTTGGGCAGGTTAAGCTGTTTTTCCAGTTTGGCGTCAAAATTGCCCTGGTAAATATTCTGATACAGGTTATAGAGATTGCTGTAGCTACTTTGAAAAGTGTCATAGCTGATCTCATCGCCATTGACGCGAGCGGCAATATCTCCGCCTTGATTGGCGCCCTGATCGGATGGTGCAGTAAGCATGGTATAGCCGATGACAAAACTCAGAATGATCACGCCGAAGGCAATTTTGATCAAGACCGATTTTTGCTTTGATCTGACAAATTGAAGCATTACAGTGAAACTCCTCGTTATTTTTCTGGTTGATTGGCGACAAAAAACAGGGTCGCATGTTAGACCAGCAATTTACTGAAAAGCAATCATTTTTTGCCAGCTTAACTCTTGCTTAAAAATGGTTGCTTTGCTAGAGTAGCCGATCTTTTGAGGCATAACTTCAACTTGATATTCTAAACTGCTTGCGGCGTTGACAGGACGGTATATGTTTAATATTTTTAATTCTCTATGGGGCATGTTCTCGAATGACCTGGCGATTGATCTAGGGACGGCCAATACCCTTGTTTTTATGAAAGGGAAGGGGATTGTCGTCAGTGAGCCTTCAGTCGTTGCAGTCAAAACTGGTGAGGCCGGTCAACGTAAGGTGCTGGCAGTGGGCACGGATGCTAAAGAGATGCTTGGCCGCACGCCGGGAAGCATTGTTGCTATCCGCCCGATAAAGGATGGTGTGATTGCCGATTTTGACCATACTGAAGAGATGCTGCGATATTTTATCCGCAAGGTGCATAATCGTAAGAATTTGATTCGCCCGCGGATTGTGATCTGTGTCCCTTCCGGGATTACCCAGGTAGAAAAACGAGCGGTTCGGGAATCTGCTGAGTCAGCCGGAGCACGGGAAGTTTATCTTATTGAAGAACCAATGGCAGCTGCTATAGGTGCTGGTTTGCCGATTACTGAAGCGTCGGGCAACATGATAGTTGATATTGGCGGTGGCACAACAGAGGTTGCCGTTATTTCTTTGGCCGGGATCGTCTATGCGAAAAGTGTGCGAGTTGGTGGCGATAAGATGGACGAAGCAATTGTCCAGTATATGAAGCGAAAATATAACCTATTGATCGGCGAGCGGACTGCTGAAGCGGTAAAAATTGGTATCGGTAATGTTTTTGATGCAGGTGAAGCTCCTGTTACCATGGACATTAAGGGGCGTGATCTGGTCAGCGGCATTCCTAAAACCATGGAAGTGAACTCTGATGAAATTCGTGAGGCGATGACAGAGCCGGTCAAAACTATTATTGAGGCGGTCAGAATCGCACTGGAACGGACTCCGCCGGAGTTGGCAGCAGATATTGTTGATAAGGGGATTGTTCTGGCTGGTGGAGGTGCATACCTGAAAAACCTGGATATTCTGTTGCGTGAAGAGACTGGGTTGCCCGTGGTTGTTGCCGAAGATCCACTATCCAGTGTTGTCCTAGGCGCCGGCGCTGTTCTGGATCAGTTGGATTTGCTGAGGCAAGTCGCCATTTCCTCCTAATCTCAGGGCAAGAGCTGATCATATTGTGTTATTCTTCAGGGAGGATCAGCTGATCCTCCTTTTTTATTGTTGTTGCCCTGATTGATTTTAATGTTAATTCAGGATCTGCTTGGAGCAGTCAGTGCGTGAGCTGTTAAGTCGCTATCGATTTATATTGCTGGCTATTATTCTTCTGCTGGCAACAGTGATTCTCTATTCCTATAATCTTCGCCAGAAAACCACTACGACCTTTTTTGAACGCTCCGTTCTTACTCTTGCCGCTCCTTTTCAGCTCGGCATTGATGGTATCGTTGATAGCGTTACTGACACTTGGGGAAACTACCTCTGGTTGGTCGATGCCCGGCAACGCAACCTTGAACTTGAGCAAGAGAATTTGAAGCTGCGCTCCGAGTTGCAACAAGTCAAGGAAGTCTCTCTGCAAAATGAACGTCTACGCAAACTGCTAGCTTTTGTTGATGATCTGGATCGCTCGGCGTTGCCGGCACAAGTTATTGGTGAGGATGCCAGCAACTGGGCCCGGACTATTATCATCGATAAAGGAACTCGGGCGGGTTTGCACAACGGTTTACCGGTCGTTGCTGCACAAGGAGTTGTGGGGCGTATTATAAAAATTGCACCGGACAGTTCGCGGGTTTTGTTGATAACCGACGCCTCTTCAGCTATTGCCGCCCTGATTCAACGAACTCGGACTCGTGGGGTTGCCCGTGGTCGGGGTGATGATTTGTCGATTGAGTATGCTTTGCGGGATGCCGATATTCAGGTCGGGGACTTGTTGGTGACCTCGGGGATGGGAGGAGTTTTCCCAAAGGGTTTGCCCCTTGCTTTGGTCGAGTCTGTTGAAAAGGATCAATTTGGCTTGTTCCAGCAGGTCACGGCAATGCCAACCATTGATTTCTCTCTCCTTGAGGAGGTTATGGTGATTGTCGGGGAGGATCGATGAAAGGTTTTCTCCTGGTTCTTTTTACCGGAATAGTCTTCGCATTGTTACAGAGTAGTGTGTTGCCGTTATTTCTTCCACCCAATTGGCGGCCGAATTTGATCCTGATCCTGATTCTGTACTTGGGACTCAGTGAAAATTTATCCCGCGCACTTATTGCTGGCCTGCTGCTGGGTGCCATTCAGGATAGTTTCTGCGGCCCCAGCCTGGGTCTGTATGTTTCGGTTTATCTGGTCATTGTGTTGGCAACCCGGGTGCTTTCTGATCAACTGAATACCGAAAGTCCGCCATTATTGCTGTTGTTGATTGTTGGTGGCACGCTGGTGCAAAATCTGTTGATCGGGCTTTACCTGACCATCTTTGCCGAAACTGCTTCGGTGCTGCATATCCTGTTACCTGCTATTCCCCAGCAATTACTGACCAATCTGTTTTTTACGACAATTTTATTGTTCCTGTTGCTGCGTTTCCAGCGTCGATTCGGCTATCGTTCCGGTCTGGCTGGCCTGAATTACCAGAGTAAACGCCATGGGTCTTGATCAGAAATGGAAAGAACTGCCGGCGGTCCAGCGACGTTTTTTGTTTTACTCAGCAGCTGCCGCAACGGTGTTTTTACTGTTGTTACTGCGTCTTTGGTACCTGCAAGTCATTGGTTACGAAGATTTTCAAGAACGATCTATTCGCAATCGTACTCGGATTCTGGCGCTGGAGGCACCACGTGGACCGATCTTTGATCGTAATGGGATGCTGTTGGTTGATAACCGTCCTTCATTCAAGATTTCTGTTATGCGGCAGGATGTAGAAAACCGGGTTCTGCTGTTCGAGCGGTTAGCTCCGTTATTGAATGTCGAAATTTCTGAGCTTGAGTCCCGTTGGCAGCAGGGGAGAAAATTTCCAATTTATCGCCCGGTTCCTCTGGCGGAAGATATCAGCCGCGAGATCATGGAGAGAGTTCAGGAACATAGTGTCAATTTGCCGGGAGTGTTGACCGAAGTGCGCCCGGTTCGCGATGACCTTGAGCATGGATCAGCAGCTCATCTGACCGGTTATCTTGGTGAGATTACTGAAGCCGAATTGCAGAGTGGCAATTTTAATCACTATCGTGGCGGCGATTTTGTTGGCAAGACAGCCGTAGAAAGAACATTTGATAGCTACTTGCGAGGAGAAAAAGGTCAGCGTCTCGTCGAGGTTGATGTCCAGGGGAAGCTGCTAAGGCAGTTAAAGGTAGAACCTGCCCATCCTGGCAACAAAATCTTTTTAACTCTTGATCGAGATCTGCAACGCGCGGCAGACGAAGCTTTTGGCTCTCAATCCGGTGCCGCAATTGTTCTGGATGTCAATACGGGAGAGGTTCTGGCGATGGCCAGCCGTCCAACATTCAATCCGGCTCTGTTTGCCCAGGGGATTGCGAGCGATGAGTGGCGTGCATTAGTTCAAGACGACCGGCATCCGTTACAGAATAAAGTCATTTCGGGGCAATATCCACCGGGATCAACATTCAAGATGGTTGTGGCTTTGGCGGCTTTGCGTGCCGGCACGATCGGGACAATGCAACGCATTGATTGTGATGGAGCCTTTGAGGTTGGTGGCTCCCGATATCGGTGTTGGAAAAAATCGGGTCATGGTCCAACCGATCTGAAAAAAGCACTGCGGGAGAGCTGCGATGTCTGGTTTTACAAGGTTGGACTGGAGCTGGGTATTGATAAACTATCAGCGGCAGCTAAAGAGTTTGGTCTGGGCTCTCCTGTCGGTTATCCATTACCGGGTGAACGCTCAGGTGTTATCCCTTCTCAGGAATGGAAGCATCAACACTACAACAAGCCTTGGTATGCCGGTGAAACCGTTATAGCTTCCATTGGACAAGGCTTTGTTCTTGCCACACCAATGCAGTTAGCGGTGATGATGGCTGCTATCGCAAACAATGGTAAGGTATTGAAGCCTCAGGTTATTCGACAAATTGAAGACTGGGAAGGTCATCTGCTTTTGCAGGCTAACCCGGAGGTTGTTCGTCAACTTAACTATTCTGCAGAAGCCTGGAAAGCAGTTAAGGATGGTTTGGTTGCTGTCGTTAACGAGCCTAGGGGAACCGGTCGAGCGGCTTATATTGAGGATGTTCTAGTGGCCGGGAAGACTGGAACTTCACAGGTTGTCCGGCGTAAGTCGGATGAAGAAGAGGAACTGGATGATGATGGTGAGATTCCCTACCGTTTTCGCCCCCATGCACTGTTTGTTGCTTATGCTCCGGCGGAAAAGCCAGAAATAGCGATTGCGGTGGTGGTTGAACATGGGCAGTCGGGTGGCCGTGCTGCCGGACCGGTTGCCAAGCAGATTATCCAGCGTTATATGGAACTCAAGGAGCGGGCACAGCGGGAGCGGAAGGAGTGATCAATGTTTGATCGACGTCTGGTGTCTAACTTTGACTGGGTGTTGTTGCTGACCGTGTTTTTACTTGCCGGGATTGGCATAGTCAACCTGTTCAGTGCTACTGCCAGTTGGAATTCTACAGCAACTCCGCTGTATTTGAAGCAACTTCTCTGGTTGTCTGGTGGAGTCCTGATTGCACTGATAATTTGTCTGTTCGATTATCGGCACTTGGAATATTTTGCTGTCCACTTCTATGGCTTAAGTATCGGCATGCTGATTTATGTGTTGTTTATGGGAAAAACCACCATGGGAGCGACTCGCTGGATTGACCTCGGTTTTTTTAATCTGCAACCCGGAGAAGTTATTAAGATTGCAATTATCCTACTGTTGGCTCGATATTTTGGAAAAACGACAAATTCGATTGGCTACAGTTTGTTTGAACTCTGGAAACCAACCCTCTGGTTATTGTTGCCGGTCATATTGGTCCTAAAAGAGCCCGATCTGGGGACAGCAGTTATGGTTATTTTTATTGCTGCGACAATGTTGCTGTTTGCCGGACTTAAGCGTGGGACGCTGATTAGTCTGGGACTCATCGGAGCTTTAATCGCAGTGGTTGGTTGGTTTGGACTGCACGATTATCAGCGAGCCAGAATCCGCACCTTTATGAATCCTGAAGCTGATCCTTTGGGGAGTGGTTACCATATTATCCAATCTAAAATTGCTGTGGGCAGTGGCGGCTTCTTTGGCAAGGGTTTTCTTCAGGGAACCCAGTCCCAGCTTTCGTTTCTACCGGAGCGGCATACTGATTTTGCTTTTTCAGTTTTTGCAGAAGAGTGGGGATTTGCTGGCAGTCTGGTGTTATTGTTTCTCTACCTGTTCTTGATCGTTTGGGGTTTATATGTCGCCAGGCGCGCTGCTGACCGATTCGGGTTATTTCTTGCCGTTGGGGTGACAGCAATGATTTTCTGGCATATCGTCGTTAACTTAGGGATGGTGATAGGTTTGCTGCCGGTTGTCGGCGTGCCTCTGCCGCTCTTTTCTTACGGCGGTACCAGCATGGTGACAACAATGGTCGGGGTGGGATTGCTGATGAATGTGAGTATGCGGCGCTTTATGTTCTGAGTTTTATGGGGACATGTCCTTGATACGTGTCCCCATAAAACGGATTAATCAAATCAGGAGGTCCAGGTTTGCTACAGACGAACAAATCAGGAGGTCCAGGTTTGCTACAGACGAACAAATCAGGAGGCCCAGGTTTGCTACAGACGAACAAACCAGGAGGCCCCGGTTTGCTACGGACGAACAAACCAAAAAGACTGCGGGGTTGCGACCCCGCTCGCCGCCTTACTCTTTTGTTGTGCCACAAAAGAGTAAGCAGAAAAGGGCACCCGAACTCCTTGCCCGCCGTTGGCGGGTTCCCGGAAATGGACAATGGCTTATGCGGGTCGGCAAAAACTCGCTACGCTCAAACATTTGCCACCCTGATCGCAACACCATCATCCGTTTCCGGCTACGTCACACGAGAAATGACAGTTAAAATCAAAGTCAAGATGCCTCTTTTGCGACTGAAGCCTGTTCCTTCAACGCTTTTAGCAATGGAACAAAATGAATCTGGATAACTTTAGTGAATGGCTGGCGGAAGCTTCCCAGGAAATCGGGGCACATTCTGCGGCGTGTATTCGGATGGATAACCCGATTCTGCGGCTGCACATCGACAAAAATAATGCGCAGGTGGCCAACTGGCTGAAGCTGGGGATGCACGGTGAGATGGCCTATCTCAAACGGATGTTCCTCGAAAAATCCAATCCATGGAAAACTTTTCCCTTCGCCAAGTCGGTGATCGTGCTCACCTTCAATAATCGCTGGGGCGATCCTGCAGCAACGCACCCGTTTCCCGTACCAGCAAACGACGCTCTGCTCGGCTATATTTCGGCCTATGCCAGGGAAGCAGATTATCACTTAACCGGGCAGTCCATGCTCTCCGCATTGACGGCGTTTCTTAGCGAAAATGTCCATGCTGCCGCAACGGTTGATACTGCAGCCGTTTACGAGCGCTTGTTCGCTACTATCGGCGGGCTCGGCGTGGTGGGTGGCAACGATCTTTTGCGGGTGCCCGATTCGGGGGATACCCGGGTTTTTATTGGCTGTCTTTTTGTCGATGCCGAACTGCCGGAAGTTATCCACGAGGCTCTAATGCCGTTTGCTTGCGCTACCTGCCACGCTTGCGTGAAGAACTGTCCGACCGGAGCGATCCAATTCGGCCAACCGATCGACGCGCGCAAGTGCATCAGCTATTTAACCATCGAAAAGCGTGAGCCCCTTTCCCGCGAGGAAGGCGAGTCGATTGGAACTTGGTTGTTCGGCTGTGATGACTGCACCATGGTTTGTCCTCCGCGTGCCGAGGCCGATACGCGCATTCCGGTCGACCTTGAATGGTTGCTCAAGGCTCCTGCGTCTGAAATCCGCCGTACCATCAAAGGCAACGCAACCGCCTATTCTGGTGTGACCCAGTTGCGCAAAACTGCCGTGGTTGTGCTGAAAAACATGGAGACACCGCGTGCGCAGAATTTGCTTCAGTGGGTGCACAAAAATACCGGGAGTGAGTTGATTCGTCGACAGATCGATCTATGATAGCGTTGCAGCGTTTTTAAGAATCTTGATACGCTCAGTAGTGCCCAGTAATATTTTTGTCATAAATATCCAGAAGGCTATTTTCTGGAACGTGAGCGTCAATCACGTCTAATTTTCTAAAAATTCTCTGAACTCCAGCAGAAACACATCTTCATGACTCATGACGCAGTAAAGCATTCTGACTATTTGATTTTACTTTAAAGGTTAGGATTGAAGCTGTCGGGCCGCGCCATGTTCCAAAACTTTTTGAAGCGGGGGTTGTCGGTTCCCGCGAGCAATTCCCCGGGTTTAAGGAAATTGTAGACCTCCGAGTAAGGCAGGATGTCGGTCGGGCCCTGCCTCTGATAAATGTGGCTTGGCTCGAGCTGTGATGGATGATTGAATCCGGCAGCCTGAACAACTTCTTCCAGAGCCCGTATCGTATTGCGATGGAAATTGTAAACGCGTTCTGACTTGTCCGCCACATCGAGAGCTTTTTGCAACTCTGAATCCTGGGTGGCGACCCCGACCGGGCAATGATTGGTATGGCACATCTGTGCCTGGATGCAGCCGAGGGAGAACATGAAACCGCGGGCCGAATTGGCGAAATCGGCACCAAGGGCCACCGCCGCGGCAATACCGATCCCGGTCACCATTTTACCGCTGGCCCCGATGCGGATTTTATCTCTGACCCCGATCCCGGTCAAGGCATTATGGACGATCACCAGTCCTTCTTTGAGAGGAAAGCCGATCCGGTCGGTAAATTCAAGTGGTGCCGCGCCCGTGCCCCCTTCGCCCCCGTCGACAATAATGAAGTCAGGGTAGACTTCGGTTTCCAGCATCGCTTTGCAAACCCCGAGAAATTCCCAGGGGTGACCGATACAAACCTTGAACCCGACCGGTTTTCCCCCGGAAAGTTCACGCAGGCGGGCGACAAACTCGAGAAGTTCGGTCGGGGTGGAAAAGGCTGAATGTGAGGGGGGAGAAACACAATCGGTCCCGATCGGAACCCCTCGGGCCTCGGCTATCTCGGCAGTTACTTTCTCGCCCGGTAAGATACCCCCGTGACCCGGCTTGGCTCCCTGGGAAATCTTGATTTCGATCATTTTCACCTGATCATCTTTGGACTGGTCGGCAAAGGCCCCAGGTTCAAACTGCCCGGCGTTGTCACGACAGCCGAAATAACCGCTGCCGATCTGCCAGTTCAGATCGCCTCCAGGTTTGCGATGATAACGGCTGATCCCGCCTTCGCCAGTGGTGTGAAAGAAATTTCCTTTTTTTGCCCCGGTATTCAGCGCCAGAATCGCATTGCCACTCAGCGAACCAAAACTCATCGCCGAAATGTTGTAAATCGAGGCATTGTAAGGCTTGGTGCTCTGGGGTCCGCCAATATCCAGGCGGAGATCTTCCGGAGGCTCGCTTTTTGGGGCCATAGAATGGTTCAACCAGACATAATCGGCCGCATAGACGTTGAGCTCGGTGCCGAAGGCTTTTTTTCCTTCAAGGTTTTTGGAGCGCTGATAAATCAGTGAGCGCAAATCCCGGTTGAAGGGAGCGCCACCCTTGTTGCTCTCGACCACATACTGATGTAGGGCCGGGCCGAATGCTTCGACCAGGTAACGAAATCGTCCAAGGATGGGAAAGTTTCGCGGCAGACTATGTGTCTTCTGTTGCAGATCATAAACACCGAGCAACAGGAGCGGGCCTGTCAGCAGTAAACCCCAGAAGAAGTAAGCGCACCAGAGTCCGAGGAGCAGGGTGGTAACGGTGAGAGCTATGGTGACCTGAAGAGCCGTCCAGCGATAGCGAACCTGCATGTTGATCCTCCTTGATTGGAAATAATTGTACCGAATTTAAGTTGTAGGTGCAACTCTCGTTGTTTGGTTTGAAGGATAAGCTGCGGGGGCTAAAAATAATAGCCGCACTGTGATGCCACAGAATGCTTTTATTCCGGTGTTTCCTTGATTGATCCATTCCGCAGTCGAACCATCCGTTCGGTGATTATCTTTTCATAGCCACGGTCAATCGGACGATAAAAAAATCTTCCACTGATTTGTTCAGGTAGATGTGTCTGTTCGGCAAAACCTTCCTGATAATTATGGGCGTATTTATATCCTTTGCCGTAATCAAGCTGTTTCATCAATTTAGTTGGAGCATTGCGGATATGCTTTGGAACTGGCAATGCCCCCGATTGCCGAACTTCGGCCAAGGCTTCATCTATTCCGAGGTAGCTGGCGTTGCTCTTGGGTGCAGTGGCCAGATAGGTGACACCCTGAGCCAGGTTGATTCTGGCTTCGGGCAGGCCGACAAAGTGGACTGCTTGCTGTACCGCTAAAGCAATCTGTAGCGCTCGCGGATCGGCATTGCCGACATCTTCTGAGGCGAAAATGACCATCCGGCGGACGATGAACAGCGGGGCTTCTCCTGCTTCTAGCATTCTGGCCAGCCAGTACAGGGCAGCATCAGGGTCGGAACCGCGCATACTTTTGATGAATGCGGAGATCACGTTATAGTGTTCTTCGGCGCCCTTATCGTAAAGGAGTGCTTTCTTCTGCATTGCTTCCTGGGCTGTTTCCAGCGAAATAGAATCGCCCTGAGCTGCTGAGGCAGCAACCTCTAATGCCCCAAGAGCGATTCGCGCATCGCCACCGGCTTGATCGGCAAAGAAGTTGAGTGCGACTTCTTCAATCTGGAGATGTGGTTTGTTCAGTCCTTGCTGAGCGGGTATTGCTCGCTTCAGTAATATTTTCAGATCTGCCGGAGCCAGGGGTTCCAGAACGAAAACACGCGACCGTGACAGTAAAGCCGAGTTGACCTCAAAACTGGGGTTTTCTGTTGTTGCACCGATCAGGGTGATCTCCCCCTTTTCGACTGCGGGGAGAAACGCATCCTGCTGCGCTTTGTTGAAACGGTGAATTTCATCGACAAACAAGAGGGTTTTGCGAGCATGATAAGCGCGTTGCTGTTTCGCTTCGGCAACGATTTCTCTGACTTCCTTGATGCTGCCAAGAACCGCTGAAAAGAACACAAAACGGCTTTTGGTGCAGTTGGCAATGACTCGACCAAGGGTGGTTTTTCCAGTGCCGGGCGGTCCCCAGAAAATAATTGATGCGAGCTGGTCGCTTTCAATCAGTTGCCGCAGCAGTTTGCCTTGCCCCAGTAGATGTTGTTGACCCACGACTTCGTCAAGAATTTGCGGTCGCATCCGTTCAGCTAATGGGGTGTTCCCGCTGTTTTGAGCTGTTTTTTCAAAAAGATCCATGTTTGATGTTCTCATAGGGAGTCATGTGATGGCATCGCCAATGTAGCACGCAGTTTGTCCCACAACAACTGTCTATGCAATGGACTTTCGCAAGTATTTTGTGCTAATTAGTCAGCCTTCTCTTCATGATTTACAGTTGCAGTGAATTGAATGTTACTGCTTTTAAATTCTTCCATGGTGGGACGATGCTGAAAAAAGTTGGTATTTACGCAAAAAAAAATCATCCAGATGTTGAGCAGATTGCTTCTGACATCTGTAAACGCTTTAAACTGGCGCAGGTTGAGGTTTTGCTTGAAGACAGTTTGGCTGAGCAGATAGGGCAGGTAAGCGGTTACTCTGGTGAGGAAATCCCTGAGTTAGTTGATCTGATTATCGTCCTCGGTGGTGACGGTACGCTGATTTCTGTTGCCCGTTTAATTGGTGAACGGAATGTTCCAATTGTAGGTGTCAACCTGGGGCAGCTTGGTTTTTTGACCGAGATTACCTGCGATGAACTGCCGGAGATGTTGGAACGGTTGCTCGCAGATGACTATCAGGTTTCCGATCGGATGATGATTGATGCCTTGATCCATAGAAATGGTCAGGTGGTTGGAACATTCACCGTGCTCAACGATATCGTTATTAATAAAGGGGCATTGGCCCGAATTATTGACATGGAAACCTATGTTGATGGTCGCTATCTAACCTGTTATAAGGCAGACGGTCTGATTGTTTCGACTCCAACCGGATCGACAGGGTATAATTTAGCAGCTGGTGGGCCGATTATTTACCCTGATATCAATAGCTTGCTGATTTCCCCGATTTGTCCACATATGTTGACCAATCGCCCGATTATGGTCTGGAGTCGTTCGGTGATAGAGATTGATGTCAAGTTTGAAAATGATGTCGTCTTTTTTACGGCAGATGGCCAGGTGGGCCGCAAGCTGCTTCCGGGTGATCGGGTCGAAGTGCGCCGCTCTGAATCGCGGACCCGTTTGGTGACCAGTCCTAGTAAGGATTATTTTGAAATATTGAGAACAAAATTGAACTGGGGCCAACGTTGATGGCGTTGCAAAAAAACTCCAATTTCCTGTGTTGCAGCCAATTTTTCAGGACTTCGACATACTTTGTGTATGTCTTCACCCCTGAAAACCTGCTGCGTCTTGGAGATCGGTTTTTTTGCTTAGCCATCCCTTTATTGATGCTTGTTAGTATCGATCTCCTGCTCTACTCTTAGAATATTTTCCTCTCCATGAGGGGAAGGGTTGAGCGGAAGACAATAAATAAGCTCTTTATTAATTGACTGTTGATCAGAAAGCTATGCTGACAGATTTAATCATCAAAAACTTTGCTATTATTGAGAATTTGCACGTCACTTTCGGGTCGGGCTTTAATGTCTTGACTGGAGAAACTGGTGCCGGTAAATCAATCATAATTGATGCGGTCAATCTTCTGCTCGGAGGTCGGGCACGTGGTGAGATCATCCGGACTGGAGAGGATGAGGCTTCGGTCGAAGCAATTTTTGACCTCAGTGAAGAATCACTGCTTGGAGAGAAGCTAGTCGCTGCCGGGCTGGACGATGATGGCGCGTTGCTGGTCCGTCGGATTGTGGCCCGCTCGGGAAAAAACCGGGTCTTTCTTAACGGATCGCCAGTGTCCTTAACTCAATTACGTGAATTGGTAAGCGGCCTGGTCAATATTTATGGTCAGCATGAACATCAGAACCTGCAACGCACCGAAACCCACCTGGAATTGTTGGATTGCTTTGCCGGTCTGCAGGAAGCTCTGGCGGGTTACCGGTCTTCTTTTGCTGCGTATCAACGGTTGCAAAAAGAGCTGAATAATTTGAATCTTGCCGAGCGTGATCGTCAACAACGGCAGGATATGCTCGGCTTTCAGCAACTGGAAATACTTAATGCGCACTTAAAAATAGGTGAAGATGATGAATTGGAAAGAGAGCGATCTATACTGCAACATGCGGAAAAGTTAACTGCAGCAACAGTGGGTGGCTATGAAAGTCTTTATGCTGGGCAAGAGGCTGTCTGCGAAAAGGTTTCTGTTGTGGCCGCTCAACTCGAAGCTTTGCAACAAATCGATCCGCACCTCGGTTCTTTGGCGAAATCGCTGCAGACTAACCTCTATAGTCTGGAAGATATTGCGTCAGAATTGCGTGATTATTCAGAAAAACTCGATTTTGAGCCACAACGACAGCAGCAGGTAGAAGATCGACTCGCACTGCTGGCTGGCCTGAAGAGAAAATATGCTCCGACGATTGCTGAGCTCCTGAAATATCTAGAGCAGATTACCACCGAACTGAATGATTTGAGCGATGTTGAAGGGCGTCGGGAGCAACTACGGCAGCAATTACAGGCACAAAATGGACTGCTTTTTGAGTCGGGAAGAGATCTGAGCCACCAACGTGAAAAAGCGGCCGTTGAACTTGCTAATACCGTGGAGCGCGAACTTGCCGACCTGGCCATGGGCAAAGCTGATTTTTCTATCCGACTTATTCCACTATCGGAGCCCTCGGTGGATGGATTGGAAAGTGGGGAGTTCTTTCTTTCTGCTAATCCGGGTGAGGAAGCGCAGCCTTTGGCTAAAATTGCCTCGGGTGGGGAGTTGTCACGGATCATGCTGGCTTTAAAACGCAGCGTCCCGGAAGGGGATGGCATCAGAACTTTGATTTTCGATGAAGTTGATGCCGGAATTGGTGGTGAAGCGGCAACTGCTGTTGGCGAGAAAATCAGTCGTTTAGGAAAAGATCTGCAGGTGCTTTGTGTGACCCATTTACCGCAGGTCGCAGCATTTTCTGACCATCACTATCGGGTGGCAAAGGGAGAGAATAACGGTCGTACTACGACTCAACTGAATCTATTAGATACCGAAGCTCGGATTGTCGAAATGGCACGAATGCTTGGTGGTTCCCAGATTGGTCGGCAAACGTTGGAACATGCTCGTGAATTGATTGAAAGTTCCAGGGATCTTGTCGCAAAATAATTGAACTTAATTGTATTTTATATGGAGAGAATATGATTCGTCATGCTCGTATTACAGATGCTCGGGCAATCCACACGCTGTTGCTTGCATATGCTGCGGATGGTCAGTTGCTTGGTCGTTCACTAGCAGATATCTATGACTCTCTCCGTGATTTTTATGTTTATGAAGAAGATGGTGAAATTCTTGGGATCGGCGCTTTGGCTATTTGTTGGGAAGACTTAGCCGAAGTCCGCTCTCTGGCTGTCGTTGCAGGTCAACAAGGAAAAGGAATCGGGCGTAAAATCGTCGAGAGTTGCCTCAAAGAAGCCGTTGAACTCGGGCTGAAAAGGGTATTTGCTTTGACATATCAACCAGAATTCTTTAAACTTCTTGGTTTTTCTGATATTGAAAAAGCGGAGTTGCCACAGAAGGTTTGGGGCGCCTGCGTTAATTGTGTCAAGTTCCCCGATTGTGATGAATTTGCATTGGCCATAAATTTGTTGGAATAATTTTATAGTTGTGTTATTAGTGTACAGTAATTATTGTTGATGGTGTCTCATGACATCTGATCGAGGCTATGAATTTCAGTTGGTTGCTCAAGAAGCAATGTGGGTGATCTGCAATCAAGCGGTTTTTTGGAGTTAACTTGGCAAGACGTTTTTCAGTCATATTTTTCCCGGAAGATAATGGTCATGTGCGGCGCGTACGTATTCAGAGCGGGGTTATTACATCCGCATTCTGTTGTTGCTTGATTGTTGCCGGACTGTTTACTTTTTTTGCTTACAGTTATTTTAATTTCACGGTTGATCGTGATGAGTTACAGCGGCTCCGGTTCGTGACTAGTCAACAGCGGCAGACTCTACAAGGTTTGGTCGTCGATTTAGAAGAGGTTCATCAACAGATGAATGCTCTTACTGAAACAGAGGCGCGGGTTCGGCAGTTGGCCAACCTGGAATCTGTTCCACAGGGTATCCCGGTCGCTATCGGTGGTCTTTCAGAAGCTGGGTCTGCTGAAACTGTTGATGAAATACAACGACAGATCAATAAGCTTCAAGTTGAAATTGAATTGCGCCGTCAGAGCCAGGAGGGGGTGCGAAACCTTCTTAATGACCAAGTTTCACTCAGTAGAGCTACTCCTAAGGGCTGGCCGACCAAGGGTTGGTTGACCTCCTATTTTGGTATGCGTAAATCGCCCTTTACCGGCAGGCGGGTTATGCACGAGGGCCTGGATATTGCGGCAAATGTTGGAACGTCGGTTGTCGCAACGGCTGACGGGATTGTGGCTCGAGTTAAATATTCATCGGATTACGGTAAGATGGTGATCGTTGATCATGGTTATGGTTACCGTACCATTTTTGCCCATAATTCAGCTACACTTGTCAAAGCTGGTCAGCGCGTCAAGCGTGGCG
Source organism: Desulfuromusa sp. (assembly GCA_033791385.1). GTDB lineage: Bacteria > Desulfobacterota > Desulfuromonadia > Desulfuromonadales > Geopsychrobacteraceae > Desulfuromusa. The sequence goes on along the minus strand of JASJGU010000111.1, from coordinate 12,071 downwards.
ATATTGTTGCCAAGGTTGGTAATACCGGCAAATCGACGGGGCCACACTTGCACTATGAACTGCGTCTGAACGGGGTACCCATCGACCCGCGAAAAACCCTCTGACTTTCTTTTTTTAGCTTTGCCGGGCCCCCTTAAGCGGGGGCTTTGGTTTGTCCAGCCTTTTCTTTCTGCAGTGCCCCAACTTCTGATAATTCCAACGTTTTGCCATTTCTTAAATGCTTGTGAGTGTTTCTTTCCCTGTGCTACTATGCCGACCATTGTCGCCATGTAATTATTGGTTTTTTCTTCTTTTTACTTTTTAATATTTACCCTTGTAGCCATTCTAAACGGGGATTTCTGGAGTACTATTCAGCAATGATTCGTAATTTAATAAAAAAAGTTGTCGGCAACCAAAATGATCGTGATCTTAAAAAACTACAGCCACTCGTTGATCAAATTAATTCTCTTGAGCCTGCCTTTGAAGCACTGAATGATGAGCAATTACAGGCTAAAACAAATGAATTTCGGCAGCGTTTAGTCGTCGGTGAAAAGCTTGAACAATTGTTGCCCGAAGCTTTTGCCACAATTCGAGAGGCGAGTAAGCGGGTTCTTGGCTTGCGCCCCTTTGATGTTCAGTTGATCGGCGGGATGGTTCTTAATTCTGGAAAAATTGCGGAGATGAAGACCGGTGAGGGGAAGACCCTGATGGCAACTCTGCCAATTTATCTCAATGCTTTGAGTGGCAAAGGCGTTCACGTTGTGACAGTGAACGACTATCTTGCTAAACGTGATGCCGCATGGATGGGACGACTCTACCTTTTTCTCGGGCTGACTGTTGACTGTGTCGTCCACGGGTTAAGCGATGTGCAGCGTAAGGCCGCCTATGCTGCTGATATTACTTACGGAACGAATAATGAGTTCGGCTTTGATTACTTGCGCGACAATATGAAATTTGATCTTGAGGATTATGTTCAACGCGACCTTCATTATGCGATTGTGGATGAGGTCGATTCCATTCTGATCGATGAAGCCAGGACGCCGCTGATTATCTCAGGTCCAAGTGAATCTTCCAGTGAACTCTATTATAAGGTTGATCAGATTATTCCCAGATTGAAAAAAGGTGAGGTCATTGAAGAGCGGGATGGGAAAATAGGACAGTCGACAAAAAAGCATACCGGAGAATTTACTGTAGATGAAAAGGCCAAATCGGCAGCTTTGACCGAGGATGGGGTAACAAAAGTAGAGAAGCTGCTTAATGTAGAAAACCTCTATGAATCAAACAATATTGAATTATTGCACCATGTTAATCAGGCGCTCAAGGCTCATGCTTTATTTAAGCGAGATGTCGATTATGTTGTTCAAGAGGGTGAAGTCCAAATCGTCGATGAGTTCACTGGCCGATTGATGCCCGGACGGCGCTGGAGTGATGGCTTGCACCAAGCGATTGAGGCTAAAGAGGGGGTGAAGATTGCCAACGAGAACCAAACCCTGGCGACGATTACTTTTCAAAACTATTTCCGCATGTATGAAAAGCTGGCGGGAATGACTGGTACCGCAGAAACTGAAGCCGTTGAGTTTTACGAAATATACAAGTTGGGTGTGGTTGTTATCCCGACCAACCGGCCAATGGTTCGCAAGGATAAGGCCGATGTCATTTATAAAACGGAAAAAGAGAAATTTCTCGCCGTGATTGAGGATATCGTTGAATGTTACAAAAATGGCCAACCAGTTCTCGTGGGAACGATCACTATCGATAAGTCTGAGCTCCTTTCAGCTTTACTTAAAAAACGGGGCGTTCCCCACAACGTTCTTAATGCCAAACAACATGAGCGTGAGGCCTATGTTGTCGCCCAGGCTGGGAGCAAGGGCGCGGTGACAATTGCGACCAATATGGCGGGGCGTGGAACTGATATTGTCCTTGGTGGTAATCCCGAAATGATGGCGCGAGCGGAAGCTGCTTCTGCAGAGGATCCTGAAGCCCGGTTCAGCGAACTACTCTCTGGCTATGAGGAACGCTGCAAAGTTGGGAGGCAAGATGTTCTGGAGGCTGGAGGTCTCTATATTCTGGGCACCGAACGGCATGAGTCGCGGCGTATCGATAATCAGTTGCGCGGTCGTTCCGGTCGCCAGGGCGATCCGGGGAAAAGTCATTTTTATCTCAGTCTTGAAGATGATCTGCTACGCATTTTTGGTTCGCAGCGTGTTGCCTTTGTGATGGATAAACTGAAAATTCCTGAGGGTGAACCGATCGAACACGGGATGATCAGTAGAGCCATAGAAAATGCTCAGAAAAAAGTTGAGGCGCACAACTTCGATATCCGTAAGCATCTCATCGAGTATGACGATGTTATGAACCGGCAGCGCGATGTTATCTATACTCAACGTCGTGAAGTTCTGGGCGGGGAACAACTTCAGGAGACTTTCCGGGGAATTATCGCCGATACTGTTGCGGATATGGTCGAGGTGTTTTGTCCCGAGAAAAATTCGTCGACTGATTGGGATTGGTCTCGTTTGGGCGACGATTTTTTAAACCAGTTTAACTTTCCCCCAGACCTAAGCTCTATGGATGTTGCCAGGGCCAAGCATGACGAGTTAGAAGTTTCGCTGAAAAATCAAGCAAATGGTCGTCTGCAGGAGAAAGAAGAAGAATTTACGTCGCCGATCATGGAACATCTGATGCGTATATTATTGCTGCAAACAATCGATTCCCAGTGGAAAGATCATCTGCTTTCAGTTGATCATCTCAAAGAGGGGATCGGTCTTCGCGGTTATGGGCAGAAAAATCCAAAAGAAGAATACAAGCGTGAAGCCTACAGTTTGTTTATGGAGATGATGGGGCGTGTGCGCGAAGAGGTTCTGCAGAAAATTTTCCGTATCCAGTTAGCGCGGGAAGAGGATGTGGCGCAAATGGAAGCGCGCCAGCGCCAGCAGAAAATATCCATGAACCGGATGGATGGAGAGGATCAAGCGAAGAAACCGACAATCCGGGAAGAAGACAAAGTTGGTCGAAATGATCCCTGTTCCTGTGGGAGCGGAAAAAAGTATAAGAAATGTTGTGGAAAGTAGGATTAATAGAAGCACTATGGCAGAGCAACCACATATAAAACCGGCGATTTTGCTGATCGATGATGTCCCGCTGATTCTTGATCTTCTGGAAGATATTCTTGAAAGTCTGGATTATCCGGTGATTCGTTCTGAATCTGGGCTTGGTATCACCCATACCCTTGATCTGGAGAATATAGCAGTGGTTTTTTGTGACGTATCTTTGCCAGATATTAACGGGGTTAATGTGTTGCAGATGATCAAACAACACACTCCAGAAATTCAGGTAGTCATGATCTCCGGGCAACAGGATTTTGATGTTGCTCGTCAGGTGCTACGTGAGCGGGCGCTGGATTACCTGGTTAAACCATTTTCTCACGAAGAAGTTCTACAAGCCGCCAGGCAGGGGATCAGTGCATATTTTCATGCTGTTCACCAGAATCAGGCACGGCTTGAAGCACAGCGCCGAATGGCGGATCTGATCCTGCTGAAAAAAGTCGGGGAAACCGCCAGTTCTGGAAATGATCTACAAGAGTTGTTCGATCAAATTCTTGATTCCATTGTTCATTCTGCCGGGGTTGAAGTTGCCTCACTGATGCTACTTGGGGACGATGGCCTATTGCACATTGCTTCTGCTCATGGTTTATCCACGCAAATTTCCAGCTCTGTGCGGGTTGCTGCGGGAGAGGGTATTTCCGGTCATGTTCTGGCAACTGGTGAGCCGGTTCTGGTTCCGAATATTGACCAGGACGGTCGCTTTAAAAGTCTGGATGGCGGGCAGCGCTATAAAAACCAGTCTTTACTCTCGGTGCCGATTTATGTCCGTGATGAGATGGTTGGGGTTATCAACGTCAACAATAAAAAATCTGGATATCCTTTCGATCTTGAAGACCAGAATCTGCTGGTGGCGATTGCTAATCAGGTTTCTCTGGCGATGGAAAACTTTGAATTGATTAATAATATGCGTAAGCAAGCTCTGGTTCTTGAACATACGAATGAAGATCTGGTACGGGTGAATCGAGCTCGTACTCGGTTGGTCTGTAACCTGTCCCATGAACTGAAAACCCCGTTAACCTCAATCATGGGATACGTTGATTTGTCGCTCTCATTTTTCAACAAACTATCCGAAGATGAGCTTAAGGATAATTTGATCCAAGTGCATGGTGAAGGCAAGCGCCTGGAAAAGTTGATCACCGGTATGCTGAGACTGTTCTCCATCGAATCGGAACGAGAGGTTTGGCGTTGGAAATCCTTTGGTGTCCCCTGGTCGATTGCTGATTCTTTTCAATATTATAGCTCAAAAATGAGTGAGCGGAAATTGCTGACTGAAATTGACATTCAGGACGATTTACCGGAAATATATGGTGATCAGGAAAAGTTTGGGATGGCTTTTAACTCCCTGATCGATAATGCGGTCAAATTTAATCGAGATGGTGGGCTGGTTCGAATCAAGGCAGAAGTGCGAACCTTTGAAGATCTGGAATATATTTACCTGCAAGTTTTCAATCAAGGACAGACAGTTCCTCCAGGAGTCCATGAAACTATTTTTGATTCCTATACCCAGCTTGGGGATATTGATACAGAAAAACCCCATGGGGTCGGGATTGGGCTGGCTCTGGTCAAAGTGGTTATTGATCGGATGAAGGGGGATATTTTTTTGGAGGAACTGGCAGAAGAGGGAACCTGTTTTGGTTTAATGCTGCCGACTGAACAAACCTATAATATGCTAAGAGTTGAATATGAATAGTGCTGATCTTCCAGTCGGGTTCCGTTTCTCAGGAATGGCGAGCGGGATTAAAAAATCGGGAAAGCTTGATTTGGGATTGATCGTTTCTGACTCTCCTGCCAATTGTGCTGGCGTTTTTACCCGCAATAAGGTGATTGCTGCTCCATTACTGCTGACCAAGCCGAGGGTGGCTCAGGGAAAGTGCCAAGCTATTTTAGTCAACAGTGGCAACGCAAACGCTTGTACCGGTTCCGCAGGTTTACAGGTTGCTGAAGCAACACTTGAATTACTTGCCAGGGAGTTACAGGTATCAAATGAACTGGTGTCGGTTGCTTCAACCGGAGTGATTGGTCAACTGCTGCCACTTGCACCGTTTATCAGTGGGATTCCTCAACTTGTGAATAATTTGTCTTATGATCAAGCTCATCCTGTTGCAGAAGCAATGATGACTACAGATGCTTTTTCAAAGATTGCTGCTGCGACGGAGAAGGGAAACCAAAACTACAGAATTCTCGGTCTTGCAAAGGGAGCCGGGATGATTCATCCCAATATGGCAACTATGCTTGGGTTTGTCCTCACTGATGCGCAGGTTAATTCTGAGTTGCTCAATTCTGCGCTGCATCGGGCTGTTGAGAAAAGCTTCAATTCAATTACCGTGGATGGAGATACCTCTACCAATGATATGGTTCTCCTGCTTGCTAACGGGGCAGCCAACGCTGCTGTGATCGAACCTGACTCTGTCGAAGCAGAAAAGTTTTGTCAGCACCTTGAGCGAGTTCTCCTTGATCTTGCTAAAATGATTGTCCGCGACGGGGAAGGCGCGACAAAACTGGTTCAGATCAGGGTTGTTGGAGCTGAAAATGAGAACTCTGCACGGTTGGCAGCATGTTCAGTTGCGACATCTTCCCTGGTGAAAACCGCATTTTTTGGTGAGGATGCGAATTGGGGTAGGATTATTGCTGCGGTCGGTTATTCCGGAGTGGATGTTGACCCAAGTCGAATTGATATCAGCTTCAACCAGATTCCTGTGGCTGTAAACGGTTTGGCTGTTGGGGCAGAGAAGGAAGCTGAAGCGACCAAGGTGCTGCAATTGGACGAATTTACTGTGACGATTGACCTGCATCAGGGCGCGGCTGAATCCAGTTATTATACCTCTGACCTCAACTACGAATACATCAAAATTAATGCTGATTATCGAACCTGATTGAACTCATCGATGAAAAAATCTGCGGAATTCAGTGATCATGTTTAAGCGAATTATTTTGATTGTCCTGGATGGTGTCGGTATTGGCGCTTTGCCGGATGCTGGGAAATATGGAGACCAGGGGGCGGCAACGCTACAGCACGTTGCGCAGATTTCCGGTGGTTTGTGTCTGCCCCAACTGGAACGCCTAGGGCTAGGGCATATAGCGTCGGTTCAAGGAGTTGAAAAAGTTTCAGTGCCGGTTGGTTGTTGGGGCAAAATGGCAGAAAAGAGTCCGGGAAAGGATTCTATTACTGGTCATTGGGAACTGGCCGGAGTTGTTCTGAATCATCCCTTTGCGACCTTTCCCCATGGATTTCCAGAAGCAATTATTGCTGCCTTTGTTGCTGAAACCGGACTCAGCCCTCTAGGCAACATTGCTGCCAGCGGGACTGATATTCTCCGTGATCTAGGCGAAAAACATCTGCAAACTGGTCGTCCGATTATTTATACCAGTAGTGACTCGGTTTTCCAGATTGCTGCTCACGAAGATATTATCTCTCCCGAAAAACTCTATTTTATCTGTCGCCAGGCAGAAAAAGTTCTTTTACCGTTTAATGTTTGCCGGGTAATCGCACGTCCATTTAAGGGAACATGTGCAACCGATTTTTATCGAACCTCTGGGCGCCATGATTTTCCCCTTAAGCCGCTCAGTAAGACAGTGCTGGGTCTGTTGCAGCAACAGGGTTTGTCTACCTGTGGTATTGGCAAAATAGCGGATCTTTTTGCTGGAGAGGGGCTTTCCGATACATTGCCAACGACCAGTAACCTGGATGGTATGCATAAAACCCTGCAGGCCTTGGATAAAATAAATCGGGGTTTGATCATGACCAACCTGGTAGATTTTGATATGCTGTATGGACACCGCTTGGATAGTGCAGGTTTTGCCGTAGCATTACAGGAGTTTGATCGTTGCTTACCGGAGTTGTTGAGAAAAATGTTACCTGACGATTTATTGATTATTACCGCGGACCATGGTTGCGATCCGACAACTCCGGGTACGGATCATAGCCGCGAGTATGTACCATTGTTGCTTTCTTCCCAGTCTATTTCTGCACCTGTCAGCTTGGGTACCCGACAATCTTTTGCTGATGTTGGTGCAACTGTTGCGGATAATTTTCAGATTTCTTTGCAAACGGGACAAAGTTTTCTTCCTGAACTGTGACTTTGGACTGAGATATAGGGGTCGTTATGTTCAAAAAGCTATTAGCGTTGATAGTTGTTGCTATTGTGAGTATTTCTTTTGCGCAGGCGGCAGATTTGAGTGTTGCTGATGGGACGATTACTTCGGCAATCGAAAATCAGATGCCAGTCGATAGAATTGAATCTTATCGTGCTGATTTTGGTAAATTGTATTGTTTTACCCAGATTGTTGGTGCGCAAGAGGATACAGTGGTTACCCATGTCTGGTATTATCAGGATAGCGAATTAGCTAGGGTAACGTTGCCGGTCAGATCTTCGAATTGGCGAACCTATTCGTCTAAACGGTTTTTGCCGCAGTGGGCTGGTAAGTGGGTGGTTGTCGTCTTGGATGAAGAGCAGAACGAGATTGCAACAATTCCGTTCTGGCTTGAATGATGGTCTCGCAAAAATGAATACGATGACCGCCATCTTGAATAACTGACAGCATTCAATTAAAAAGGCGACTTTTACCGGTCGCCTTTTTGAATATCTATTGTGATGAAATTATTTTGTTGCCCGCGCTGCTCGAGCCTTGGCCAAGTTGCCAGCCAGATCGCGATCAATAGCCATTTTCCTGCGACTTTCTGAATAATTTTTTGACGCGAGTGACTGGCTGCGAGGGACATCAAACTGTTTACGATATTCTGCTGCAGTTATTTCATGAGTTGTTTTTAGGTGCCGTGAGAGAGTTTTGAACCCTTTGCCACAGATCATGCAGTAGATTTTATCTTTACCAAAGGCTTTTTTTCTGCTGACTGCAGGAGCTTCTTCAGCCACTTCGCCTGTCTCTACAGTGTCCCCTTTTTCCAGAGTAGACAGGGCAGAATGAACTTCCTTCAGTTCAGCGATCAGTTCTTCTTTGGTCATGGGGGTTGTTGATGCGTGTGCAGCAATAATATCTGCTGCCATCTCCATAATATTTGCCATATCAGAATGCTCCTGTCAGTTCATAGGTGAAATATATTAAGAACATATTGATAAGCAAAGCAAGAATAAAATATATCTTGCCCCTTGAACTTTTCTACTTGTTGCTAAATTTATAGATTTTATTGTGACAGTGGTTTATCTAGAGAATAGTTTATAAGGTTTTAAATTTTATTTATAAAATAGGCCACCTCATGAATATTAGACAGTCTTTGGAAAAATTTGAACTGCAAGCTTTTTCACCTAGCGCCTGCTTAAGTTCAAAAAGTCAGGGTCGAAAGTTCCCATCAAAATTATGTACTATACGTACAGTTTTTCAGCATGACCGTGATCGTATTTTACACAGTAAGGCTTTTAGAAGGCTTAAGGATAAAACCCAGGTTTTCCTTTCTCCTGAGGGAGATCACTACCGAACTCGTTTGACTCATACCCTTGAAGTTTCTCAGGTTGCTCGTACTATCTCAAGGGCATTGCGACTCAATGAAGATCTTACCGAAGCGATTTCTTTAGGGCACGATCTGGGACATACCCCCTTTGGTCATGTTGGAGAACGGGTCTTGAATGAACTGGTTCCCGGTGGTTTTCACCATGTTCGGCAAAGTTTGCGAGTTGTTGATAAATTAGAAAAAGATGGTAAAGGTCTGAATCTGACTTATGAAGTTCGCGATGGGATTTTAAAGCACTCAAAAGGGCAGGGAGGACTATTGACTCCCGATACATCTTCCTGCGCTCAAACTTTGGAAGGTCAGGTTGTTCGCCTGGCGGATATTATTGCTTATGTCAGTCATGATCTAGACGATGCTATTCGTGGGCATGTCATCAAGGTGGCAGATATACCAAAAGACATATCAGATGTCGTTGGTTTGCGTCATTCCTGCAGGATAGATCGAATGATACGAGACCTAATCAGCGAATCTACAGCGGTTGACTGTTGTCAGGTCCGGCTTTCAGTTGAGATGGATGAAGCCATTCGTTCATTGAGAAGCTGGCTTTTTGAGCATGTTTACCAAGCGGAATCTGTTCAAACTGAATTTGATAAAGCCTCTCATTTGCTGCGTGACCTGTTTCTTTACTTTTGTGACAGGGAAGATATTTTTTTGCAGTATGGAGGGCGGCGATTTTCGGGAGATAGTCTGGAGGTTTCGGTCGCGGATTTCATTGCCGGGATGACAGACCGCTTTGCACTATCCCTCTATCGAGAATGTTTTTTTCCGCAGCCGTGGAAAAGTATTTGATGTGTAATAACTTATTGGAGTTTATTATAAAAACTTGACAGTCTCTAATCTCTGTGTTAGCTTTTGTAGCGCTTTCCTTGAAAAATCAAGGAGTTCGAGCAACTTTAGAGGTTTTATGACTGTGGTTGGCAACCGAAATCTTATTTTTCGCTTAGGAGGTGTAGGGTTTCTGCTGGAGTTAGTTGATGTTGTTGAGGTTGTCAATCAGATAACTGAAGCTCTTGATCCTGGTCGCAGTGACATCGGACAAGGGATTGTCTCAGCACTGAAATTTCGGCAAACCTGGATTCCCGTTGTTGATCCTGCGCTAAAGCTGGATATTTTTTCGGTAGTCAAATTGAAGGATAAGGCAGCCGTTATTTTGCACGGTTCTGAGGGGAATTGGGCGTTGTTGGTGGATCAGGTAGAAGAATTGTCAGCAGTGGAAAACTTTAGACCCTGTGAAGTTCCTTTTCTTTTAAAGGTTGCAGCAACGGGTTTTTATTCGCAGATTAAACTTTTACACAATGAGCCCATGATTGTTTTTGAGCCAGAATATTACTATGGCTCTACCGCTGTGTCGGTATGAGGCGATTTGGTCTTTTTAAAATTGGAAAATTAGGTTTTGCAATTCCACTGTTGCAGATTCAAAAGATTCTGCAGGGTTCAAAAAGCTACCTTTTACCGCGTCTCCCCGGAGCGGTTTCTGCTGTTCTGGTCGATGATGGGCAGTTGATTCCGTTGCTCAATGTGGGACAGATTCTGGGAGAGGGCTCTCAGTGGGAGCAACCAGGCCAGAGTTACCAGGTGTTTGTCGAGTCGGAACATGGCACTGTTGCCTTGCCGGCTGACTTGACTGGTCGGATTGTTGCTGAACAAAAAGGAACGCTGTCAACAATGACGGCGAAAGAAAAAGATTTTGGTACCCTTGGCAAGTTTGTTTATCATGGGGAAGAATACAATATTCTGGACATCAATTTTTTGGCTATAGAAATGACCCAGGGTTTTTGGCAAAACAAGCCTGATACTGGTGGTGCGAGGAGGCATCAATGATGAAAAAACTGTTGTTGGCCGATGATAGTATTACTATTCAGAAAGTCGTCGGTATTATCTTCTCGACGGAAGAATATCAGCTTGAGATGACGGATGACGGAGATAGTGCTTTTACAAAGGCACTAGAAGAAATCCCAGATTTGGTTATTGCCGACATTTCAATGCCTGGAAAAGACGGTTTTGAGCTCTGTCGAGCGATCAAAAGTGAACCGAGTCTATCTAATACCTCGGTGTTATTGTTGCCGGGGGCATTTGACCACTTTGATGAAACAAAGGCAGGTGAAGTCTGTGCTGATGGCTGGTTGACAAAACCATTTGAGTCGCAAGCCCTTTTGGATAAAGTCTCTCAACTTCTTGCAGCAGAACCAGTAAGGATGGCAGGTGTTGCCGTGCCGACAACTGAAGAAACGCTTGTAGAAGCTCAGGTAGAGGAGGTCGGGTTCGGTGGTGAATCTTCTTTAAATGATGCGGTACTTGGCCTCGATGCAGTGGCTGATTTGGCGGAACCCGCGGAGGAGATTGACGAAGAATCTCCCGACGATATTTGGGATGCGGTCTCTTTTGCTGAAGAGGATCTTCAAGAACCACGTGATACAGCCAGTGTCGATTCTGAGGATGAAGTGTCGTTTGCTGCAGATGTTATTGATCCATCAGTGGTTGATGATATGGACATTGAACCAGCGACTGATGAGCAAGTTTTTTCTGCGTTTGCCGCTGACGTAGAGGAGAGTGATTCTTCTATTGCTGAAGTCGAAAGTGATTTTGTTGCAGAGAAATCTGAGCCAGGCAACGCAGAAGACTTTCAACCGGAGCCTTTCTTGGGTGTTGATATCGCGGAAGAAGAAACCATTACTGAGTTAAACGATCCGGTTGAATCTGATTCCGAAGTTATTTCGCCTGTGCCTGCAGAAGGGGCTGAACCGGTCGATTTTTCGGTTTTCAGCGGAGCTGATGATGCAGGTGAGGAATCGACTTATTTTATCTCAGAGGACGAAAATGATGAGCCTCTTGATCTCGTTGATGGATTAGGGGATGGTGCTGTCGCAGTTGCTGCAGAATCAGACTCTTTTGGTGCCGAAGCGGAAGATGATGAACCTCTGGAATTCGTCGGGGGCGACTTGTCAGAGCAACGCACTGAAGTTGAGATTGCTGAAGTGGAACCAGTTTCTGTTGTTGCCGAAGCTGATGATGAAGAAGTCATCATGGTGTTGCAGGAAGAGGATGAGCTCGAGGAACCTGAGCCTGCCATCCAAATGGCAGAAGAGAACGTTGTAGCGTTTGCTGAAACAGTAGACGATGATATGTCTGACGATGATGAAATTTTTGACCTTTCTGAGGATGATATTATCGAGACAGAGCAGCTAGAAGAGTTAATAGATGAACCTATGGCTGAGGAAGTTGAACTCTTTGTTGCAAGCAGTACAGGACCCGAGCTGGAACCCGAGCTGGAACCCGAGCTGGAATCCGAGCTGGAATCCGAGCTGGAACCCGAGCTGGAACCCGAGCTGGAACCCGAGCTGGAACCCGAGCTGGAATCCGAGCTGGAATCCGAGCTGGAACCCGAGCTGGAATCAGAGCTGGAATCAGAGCTGGAATCCGAGCTGGAATCCGAGCTGGAATCCGAGCTGGAATCCGAGCTGGAACCCGAGCTGGAACCCGAGCTGGAAGCCGAGCTGGAATCAGAGCTGGAATCCGAGCTGGAATCC
>JASJGU010000110.1:0-3550 GCA_033791385.1 Desulfuromusa sp. | reverse complement strand
CTCCCTGGATGATGATCAGCTGGCAAGTCTGGTTGAACGGCTGGAAGAGAGCCAGGAGGATAACTATACCGATATCAAAACCCTGATCGGCATCGAGTTTGATGAAAACACGGTTTGGGGGCAACTAACGATCCTTGAATTGAAAGTTCTTATCTACCTCGCCCTGCAGCAGTATGAAGAGGCGATTGAGTTGGTAGAATGTTTTCTGCAGTACAATGACAATACAGTAGAGCGAGGCCTGTTTTATCAGGCCATAAATACAGTACTGAATATTGTTCTGGATGACGAGCTGGAGCTGGAAGACTACCTGCATAACCTGAGCAGGATGTTTGGCGCCGAGGTTATGGACAACGTTGTTGGCTCTGTTACCGGTGAAGTTAGATTTTATGGCTTAACCAGAACCAGTATAAAACTTGAAGGCCTGGATAAGCACCTACGGTTAATTGAGAGCTATAAAAAGCTTCATAAAGCTCGTGAAATCAGAATGGCGCTTGCTTAAGGCAAGAGTAAGCAATTTTACGCCTTACCTTGAAATTTAAGTTTCGGCGGACTGGGTGTTGATTCAGTTTTCTAATTTTAGCGTATACGATTGGGCTTAATTAAACTGCCGAGTCGATCAAAAGATTCAGATGTAGCGCCCAATTTGTATTGCGGAAAACCAAGTTTATAATCTCTAAAACTCTTGAGTGGCTGACCTAATCCGAGTACACCATTTTCACGGGTAAACTCCACCCGATCAAGATCCAGATATACCGGGATATTCTCCTCACTTCGATCTGATTGATGAATGATTTCACCTTCAGGACCCACGACAATTGATTTGCCGTTCCCGAGGCTGCCACTAGAATTAATATCAACGAAGTAACACTGGTTCGTGATCGCACTGCTACGTGCTATCGACAATTCAAGGTCTCTATCCAGCGTACCGGTCAGTGTCGGATGCAATATCACCTCGGCGCCAAGATATGCAAGTGCCCTTACTGTTTCCGGGAACCACATGTCGTAGCAAATCGACACGCCAAACCGACCTACGTCTGGAATATCAAAAACCGTATGCTGCTGGCCACCTGCTACACCTTTTTCATAGGGATCAAATGGATACAACTTTCTGTGTCGAGTAACCACTTCGCCTTCCGGATTGATAACGGGTGCCGTGTTGTAAATCTTATCGTCAGCGATTTCATACATTGATCCTGGAATCAGCCAAATGTTGTGGTTTTTCGCAACACTACAAAAATGATTTTCTATAGACCCCGGCATGGGTTGTGCTGAGTTAATTGAAGTGCCGGATACACATAACTCACCAAACATAATCAATTGGACCCAGGGGTAGCGTTTCATGACCTGGTCAATTTGTTTGGTCATGTGATCCAGGTTGTCACCGTTTACTGCATCCAGCTGAATTCCGGCAATTGCAAAGTTGTTCATATTATTCTTCCGTAATATTAGGATTGTGACAGGCAAAAGCGCTATCCAATTTGTTAGCCTCGAGTTCAGGCTTCTGACTTTTACATTGCTGGCTAGCTTGCCCGCACCTCGAATAGAAAGCACATCCATCGGGTAGATTACCTGGGTCTGGCAAGTCGCCTTCAAGCACCTTTAACTGGTTACGTTTTGCCGGGTCGATGGATGGAACTGAATTCAGCAGTGCCTGGGTATAGGGATGACGGGGGTTTTGAAAAATATCGCCCACTGGCCCCTGTTCTACAATTCTGCCGAGATACATCACCATGACATAGTCAGCGATGTACTCTACTGTCGCCAGGTTATGAGAAATAAACAGATACGCTAAACCCATTCGTTGTTTCAAATCCTGCAACAGATTGAGTACCTGGGCCTGTACAGAAACATCCAATGCTGCGGTGGGCTCATCAAGTATTAGAACTTTGGGTTCCAAAGCCAGTGATCTGGCAATCGCAATTCTCTGTCTTTGCCCACCAGAAAACTGATGCGGGTACCGATTCAGGTGTTCAACACCCAAACCCACATCTTCCAGATGTTTAGTAACACGATTTTTTAATTCCGAACCTTTTATGCCATAACAAGTGGACAAGGGTTCACCGACAATATGCTTTATCCGCATCTTTGGATTTAAAGATGAATAGGGGTTCTGGAAAACGATGCTGACTTCGCGTCGAAACATTTGCAGGTCATTACTTCCCATTGCCCGGACATCGACGCCGTTGTATCGAATCTCACCGCTTTCCACTTCGATCAGCCGCATAATTGCGGAGGCTATCGTGCTTTTACCACAGCCAGACTCACCGACTAATGCCAATGTTTTCATGGATTGTAAATCAAAACTGACATCACTCACCGCATTGACTACACTATTTTTACTGCGAAACTGTTTGTGCAGGTGATTTACCGAGAGAACTGAACTCATTGCGTTCGTTCTCTTTGATTGAGCGGAAAATGGCAGACTACTCGATGCAAATTGTTTAATGTAGTCTCAGTTGGAGACTCTATCCGACATTTGTCCATTACGGTTTCACATCGGGATTGAAAAGCGCATCCGGATGGCAGGTTTGACATGTCAGGTACCTGGCCAGGAATGAATTCCAGCCTATTCTTGTTCTTGCCAATAGCCGGGACTGTTTGCAGCAGTTTTCTGGTATAGGGATGCGCTGGATTTGCGAAAACATCAACGACGTCGCCAGTCTCAACAATTGATCCGGCGTACATGACTGCTACCCGATCACATATTGTTGCCACAACTGATAAGTCATGGGTAATGAATAAAATCGCCAGCTGATTTTTCAGCGCGAGCTCACGAATCAGTAACAACACTTGAGCCTGGATGGTGACATCCAACGCCGTTGTCGGTTCATCTGCAATCAGCAATTGCGGCTTACAAGCAACTACCATTGCTATCATTATGCGCTGCAATTGCCCGCCAGATAATTGGTGTGGGTATTTTTTTAACGCTTGTGCTGGATTCGGAATATAAACTGACTCCAGAACGCTTAATGCCTTTTGATGAGCTGATTTACGGGATACTGAAGTACTGCTCTGTATCGCATCATTAAATTGATCGCCAATGGAAATAAACGGGTTCAGTGCAGTCATTGGATTCTGAAATATCATTCCCGAGATTCCACCTCTTAGCTGGTTTAGCGTCGTGCTGTTCGCACCCACGACCTCGTGTCCAGCTACATTAACACTGCCAATGGCAACCCCTGGTTTTGGGACGAGTCCCAGGCAAGACATAGCAGTCATTGACTTGCCGCTTCCAGATTCACCTACCAGACCCAAAATCTCCCCCTTCCCAACGTCCAGAGAGCATTTTCTTACCACGGTGATCTGGCTCGAAAAATTTGGAAAAGAAACACTCAACTCGTTGATTTTGAGAACAGCTTCAGTCATCTCGAGTTCCCGTGTTTTGGATCGAGGTAATCCCGAACCCCATCACCAACCAAATTGATAGCCAGCACTGCCACAAATATGGCGAACCCAGGGAATGCGGCCGTCCACCAGAAATCAAGAAACTTTGAACGTGACAAGGCTACCATCAGGCCCCATTCAATCGATGGAGGGCGTGCACCTATGC
>JASJGU010000109.1:0-2788 GCA_033791385.1 Desulfuromusa sp. | reverse complement strand
CCAAACAGATTGGAACCGACCACGACATCAAAATGTTCAGGCATGCGCACGAAATTCGCTGTCAGGATATCAATATGGTATTTATCGACGTTGACGGCAGGATAGGACTTTGCAATCTCTTCTACGCGACTGTCCCAGTAGGGCATGGAGTGGAAGATACCGTTGGATTTGGTTGCTGAACTCAGATGCAGGGCAGGTCGGCTTTGAGCAAGTGCGAAGGCATAGTCTATAATGCGGTCGGTACCTCGGCGTGTAAACAGACTGAGTTGAGATACCATCTCTTGTTCGGTGCCTTCATACTGGATCCCGCCCACAGAAGAGTACTCACCTTCCACATTTTCCCGTACTACATAAAAATCGATATCACCCGGTTTTTTACCCGCCAGAGGGCAGGGGACACCTTCAAATAACCGAACCGGTCGTAAATTGACATACTGATCAAAAGATCGTCTGATGGGGATCAGCAGTCCCCAGAGCGAGATGTTATCAGGAACACCTGGAAAACCAACGGCACCAAGATAGATCGCGTCAAAATGCTTGAGCTGTTCGATACCGTCTTCGGGCATCATTCGCCCGGTTTTATGATAGGTCTCACAGGACCAATCAAATTCAGTCCACTCAAACGTGATGTCATATTTATTCCCGGCCACCTCAAGGGCACGCATACCCTCTGGAATGACTTCCATTCCGATCCCATCGCCCGGAATAACCGCTACCTTTACTGACTCCATATTTGTTCCTCTGCCTTGATATATTCAGTTCGTCAGCACTGCGCTGGTACGCAACAGATACTTATATTGTAATATCAAATGGTTTTGCTGTCTGATTCCATTTCTATTTCTATGCGTCTGATTGCTTGAACCGCATTGTCGAGTTGTTGAAGAAAACGTGAGCGATCACGTTTTTTCAGTGGTGGCGGTCCACCGACTATCCCTCCCGTGCTACGAAGTTCGGATAACAGACCCCGAGTCGCTACCTTATGACCGATGTTGTCTTCCGTAAATGGTTTACCGCTTGGACCCAGAGCGCGGGCACCTTTCTCCAGGCAGCGGTTCGCGAGCAGAATGTCTGCAGTGATCACAATGTCGAAAAGTTGAATCTGTTCGACAATCCAATCGTCAGCCGCATCGAACCTATCCTCCACAACCTTGAGCGAAATCCATGGTTCTTTTGGGACACGCATCCAGGAATTGGTTACCAATGTGATTCCAAGGCGATATCGGTTTGCCACGCGGTAAACTTCCTGTTTGACCGGGCAGGCATCCGCATCTACGAAGATGTTCAGCAAATGGAAATCCTTACTTTTATAAAAACATTACGGGACGCCTATGATTTTATGCGTTTCGCTCAATTAGCTCAAACCGATTCTCTCTTTCAATTTTTTGACCTCTCAGGGATGAACGACTTGCTGCTGATTGACATATGTTTAGCCTTCTTGCAATCTCAATAGTTGTCATTCCAAGTTTTCGATGTGCCCAAAAACATAAAAGACTTCGAGCTCTTACTGTTGCTGGTGATTTTCCAAAGGCTGTCACCTGTTCAATTTCAATGTCCATCGCTTCGGCAACACGTTTTACTAACCGATTAAAATCATAGCCCTTGGCTTTTAAATCGCATTTCTGCTCAAGTTTTTCTTCGGAGGATTCAAGAACATTTAGTACAAAATCCCCATCACCTAAAATGCGTTCATCCCCTTTGACTCGGATACCGGTTTTCCGCAACCCATTAAGAACAGTCCAACCGCCGATACTTCTTAACAATCCCCCGCCGGTAAGATCGGTCCGGCTACCTTCGGAAATTCCATTTTTTACAAAAGCACGATATTTAGTTCGACCAGATGTTTTGTTGTCAGAGAAAAGCCCAAAAATATAATCAATATTTTGCCAGGATTGTTTTGTTTTATTCATCAGTGCGCTGTGCCCACACCATGGGTACTTATCCAACTGTTTCATATTTTCGACGAGTCCTGCCCTCAAAGGGTTTAAATGGATATAGCAGACCAACGCTTTTAGATAAAGATCTTCCTGGCACAATATCGATTTGTAACGATTTTGGAAAAGGTGACCATGTCGTTGATATTTATTGTTAAACCAGACGGCGTAACCCGTGAGCAGACGACTCATTAATATAGAAAGCGGGACCGAACCCGTCCTCAATAATAAGTGTACATGATTTGGGATCATCGCCCATGCGAAGCAATCTGTCTGCGTTTCCGGAATTAATATTTCGAGCCGATTTAGAAAGTTGCTACGATCAGAATCAGAGCGAAATATTTTTCTACGCTCGATCCCTCTTACGATCACATGGTGTAGGGCGCCGGGGGCATCAATTCTTGCTTTTCGGGGCATGATGGACTTATGTCATATCGCTTGAACAAGATAAAGCATAAAATCATAGGCGTCCCGTACTTGAGGTGCAGCAAATGAAAAGCCGAAATTTATTTACCACAGCATTTTTTATACTTTTTTCCGCTTTCACATGGGCAGGCTTCATTGCGTCCCACTTTCTTTTCGGCAATCTTTGTTTTTGGCGGGTTCAACAATGTTTCTAAGTCATTAATATTCTCAGGTTTATCTGGATCTAATTCAACTGTATATTTCCAGCCATTTTTTTCAAATACGGATTCTAATTCCTTCACTCTCTTTTTTGTTTGTACATTTACAACAGCGGGATTTTTTTCAGTGCCAAGCTTTGCTGTCTTTTTACCATCAAATAATTTTTTCATCTTTTCACCCTCATTTGACTTTTATACGAAGTGTTTCATTATTAAATTCTACGATATCGCCCG
>JASJGU010000108.1:0-4476 GCA_033791385.1 Desulfuromusa sp. | reverse complement strand
TGGATTCCGGCCTTCGCCGGAATGACGGTTTGGAAAGGGGAAAGGAAAGAAGTTTCAAGTTTCAAGTTCCAAGTGTAATTCAAAGACTAGTAACTAAGGATTAAGGATTAAGGGGAAAGAGGAAAGGAAGTTAAAAATCATAAAACATGGCCCGCCCTCAGTAATTTGGGCACTTCTAACATCGAAGAATATTTCCCTCTGGCCCGGTTATTTCTGCTTATGTACATTTATAAAATGCAATCAGAAAATCAATTAATCCTGATGTAGAATACCTGTCGATATGTGGCCACAGAAGAAGTGAAAAACATGAGTAAACGAAGCGATACTGATAAAGCTATACACAATATTATGAAGTGGCTGGAGCAGCCAGAGTTTCAGGAAAAACATGCAATTGTGGTCGACGAGCATATTGCCCCGGTTTGCAAGCACCTGGATCTCAGCTATGAAGATCTTAATCAGGAAATTATAGAACACGGTTTTGATGGCATGCTGTTCGGCATCATGTTCGAAGATTTTCTTGGCCGCCCTTTATTGCCAGACAACAATAATATTGTCGATGACTACCTGAAGCGCCGTGGCTGGCGCGAAAGTGTTCGTGGCCGTCGTTATCTGCAGCAGCTAGCGCAGTCTACACTCTCCCTGTACGAGATTGTGGAAGTCTCCCCTGGCCATTATTGCGACGTGCGTGACATCGTGCGTGGTGGTGAGACTATACGCGTCCTTGAGAAGATGGGTACGCAGAACCTTGTAAAGTGGGACCGGATCGCCGCCCGTATACTGGAGAGCAATGGCAAGCATATCTTTTCCGGTGGTATCCTGCCGTTTCCCCGGGAAGCCGCGCAAAGCCTGCTCAAAGTGCTCAGCAAGTCTCGAAAACAATTCAACAAAGAGTACGAACGGTTAATTGACAAGAAGACCAGGGCTTTGGCTTCGGTAAATCCTGATGATGAATTTCTGCAGAATGCCTGCCCTTTCTTCACTTCTATCTGGCTCATACATACCCTGGAAGGCCTGCACGCACCTCTGCCTGAAATGGTCAACTACGAAGGCGATGCGCTAGAGTTTACCGAGAGCCGTTTTCCTTTTCTTGCCGAACAGCTTGAAGAAATTGCCTCGAAGCTGGATGCCGCCACTGGATGGGAGCGGGACAATCCGGACGAACACACGTGGAACTGGTTTCCGACTGAGCAGAAGACGAAAAATAAAGCAAAAAAAGGAATTTCTATTCAGTCTTTTCAAGGTGGCCAACAGTTGATTAGCGGCACATTGGAAATGTCACCAGGTGTACTGAAGCTAACCACCAATTCCAGGGAACGGGCACAGCTCGGACAGGATAAGCTGGAAACGCTCCTGCACGGTCTCATCGGCCCGGCCCTGAGTACGATTCAAACTCCCGAACAACTGCTATCAGAGAATGAAACTCAGCAGCAAAACAATGGCAAAATGGAGCCTACAGATACTATTGACCCCGAATTAGCTGCCCAGATAACGGAGGATTATCTTGATCAATACTACCGCGAATGTCTGGACGAACCCATCCCCGTGTTAGGTGACAAAACCCCACGACAATGTGCGAGCAGGAAAAAGGACCGGGCCAAGGTCATAGAATGGCTTAAACATCTAGAAAACAATGAGCTCCGCCGAGCGACCAGGGAGGGAGGAAAAGCGTACGACAGTCGTTGGATGTGGGAAGAGCTGAAGTTGGAAAAATACTGACACTGAAGATTAAATCCCTACCACAAATGCTGGGTCGTAATCCATTAAAGGGGTCGGAGTGATTATAATAAAATCACTCCGACCCCTTTAATCAATTGTAATCTGAAAGCCAGTAAAAATTATAAGGCGGTATTACAAGTTCATCTTTGAATATTGACGGAATTTCCCCGGTTATCAAGTCTCTTAGCTGAGCATATTCAAAATGTCCACGATGCCCTAAATCTGCCAGACTGAGATGTTGCGGTTTTGAATCGAAGTTGGCAACTACCAGCACTTCTTCTTTTTCACGTTCAGGGTGATTTCTGATAAAAACAAATAGATGTTCATTTTCGACTTCGATCAATTCCCGATTATTGAAATCAGCAAAAGCAGGAATTGTTTTTCTTACTGTAATCTGTTTCCGTATGCCTGAAAATATACGTTGTTCAACAGTTCCATGCTTATGACGTAATTCAGCTTTCTGCCAGTCAATTTTGGGACGATGAATCCAACGAGTGTCATTTGCTTTGTTTTCATCTTGCAGGTACGAATCATCATTTAGCGTACCGATTTCATCGCCATAGTAAAGCAGAGGAATACCTCCAAAAGAGAGGATCATGCTATGAAGTAGAAGGATTATCTGGATTGAATTATCAATCATTTCCTGGTCATTCTGCTGAATAGCTACTTCAAGCCCAACAAGCGAAGCCAGTGAACCAGAAATACGGGCATCACCAGTTTTCAGGTTGCGCCCAAAAGGAACGCCTTTGGCAATAGATTCATCATAATTACCGGTAAAATAATCCAGCAGGAAACGGCGGTGAAAAACCGGTTGATAACCGGCAGCAACAATATCAACATCATCAAAGCCCAGACCGATATCATCATGACAGCGCACATAATTCAGCCAGGTTGCTCCGTTTAACTTGGTCGGCAGACTTTTTATGCCATGGGTTAGCAATTTGGCATTCTTGGTGGCAACACTGTCCCACAACAACGCCATAAAGGTAGCGTTGTAGGCAATCTCACACTCCTTTGCAATAACAGCATCCTCGCCAAAGTATTTGACAATCTCGGTAGGCGTCACGATTGCCTCAGCAATAAATACAGTACCCGGCGCAGTAACCTGGCAGCAGTCCTTCATCAACTGTAAAATCAGGTGCGCTTCCCTCTCATTTTGGCTGATGGTGCCTATTTTTTTCCATAAAAAAGCAACCGCATCAAGCCGTATTACATCAGCTCCCTGGTTGGCCCAGAACAAGATGATGTCCACCATTTCAATAAACACTGCCGGATTGCTGTAATTCAAATCCCATTGGTAGTTATTGAAAACTGTCATCACCCATCTGTTCATGGTTTCATCATAGGTGAAGTTCCCGGGAGAAGTTTCAGGAAAGATTTCGGGCATGGTTTCTTCAAACATGTCGGGGATATCCCGGTCAGGAAAAGTGTAAAAATAATCCTGGTACCTGGCATCACCCTGCCTGGCCTTGAGCGCCCATTCATGTTGATCCGAAGTGTGATTCACCACCACATCCAGCGTCAGCAGCATATCGCGCTTTAGTAGATGTGAGGCTAATGATCGTAAATCATCCATTGTTCCATAACGTTCATGGATATCACGAAAGTCACTGATTGCATAGCCACCATCACTCGCACCATCCGGACACTTCATCATGGGCATAATATGCAGCATGTTAATGCCGAGTTCCTGCAGATAAGAACAATGTTTTTGAATGCCTTCGAGGTCTCCGGCAAAACCATCGGCATATAAAGCCATGGCTACCCAGTTCTGATCGAGAAACCAGTTATGGTTGGATTCACGCTCAATATCCAGTGCCTCAAGGTCATCGTCACGTTCTATATAGCGGGTTGCCAGCACCTCCACCAGCCTGACCATCTGCTGTAGAAAATCTTCACGTTCACCATAAAGATGCGTAAATAAAGAATGGATGGCATAGAAGTTGGCACCCAGCCGGGTATAAAACCGCAACAGATTACGTTTACTAATCTCGGGCTTTATTTCGTCGAGTATCTGGTTCAGTAATGAATGTGAAACCTGTTCATACATAAAACACTATTCCCTTTCTAATTGTTATCCCAGGCATTTAAAAAGTCCTGGTAAAAGCCCTGGTCTTTGACCGTAGCACCGCGTTGACCAACTATCGCGGAGGCGAAATTCTGTGCGCGCTGAATTGTTGTCTTTAATGACCAGTTGTTGTTAAGCCCCATGATTGTCACCGCAGTAAAAGCATCTCCCGCACCCACTGAGTCGACAACTTCAACGGCTATATCTGGTTTAATATTATGATGTTCAGCATTCGCTGTCATAACCTCGGCACCAGCTTTGCCATGTGTCAAAATCACTCCCCGTAAGCCGTATTCATCAATGAAAGATGACAAGGTATTTTTCCCGGTATCATTTGAAGCATAGAGTAAATTGAACTCATCATTATTGAGTTTTACCCAGTCAGCTCCTTTCAGCAGTTCGGTGACAACAAGTTTATCCCACCAGGGCTTGCGCAGATTCACATCAACAAACACCGTTGTCGGCTGGCAGCTTTTTAGCTGTTCAAGTGCCCGGCGGGAAATATCATTTCTGATGGCCAGACTGCCGTGATAAAGAAACTGGCAAACCGGTTCACACCCAGGCAATTCTTCAATTGCATCGTAGGCAGCCGGTTCAACTATATCGTATTCCGGTTCACCATCATGCAGTTCTATACTTACTCTGCCTGTAGATAGACGATCATCAGTCTGCAAAGCCGACGTATTCATGCC
>JASJGU010000107.1:0-4123 GCA_033791385.1 Desulfuromusa sp. | reverse complement strand
ATGAATAAGTCTGAACTGGTGGAAGCACTGTCCATTAAAAAAAATTTGACTTATAAGAAGTCGGAGCACATCGTAAACCTGATTTTTGATTCCATGTCGCAAGCGCTTATTGACCAAGACAGAATTGAAATACGTGGTTTTGGTAGTTTTATGGTCAAGGATTACAAAGCTTACATGGGACGAAATCCCAAAACCGGTGAGGTAATAGAGGTTAAAGAAAAAAGACTGCCTTTTTTCAAGGTCGTTAAAGAGCTGCGGGAACGTGTAGACGGTTAGACAAACCTACAATATTTAAGCCACTTACATGACTGTAAGTGGCTTTTTTTGTTTGTACTGAGTCATATCTATACTTTTGCCACCATATAAGCTTAAAAGATAAATATAGATGAGCCCTCAATTGTGATCTGTCGATGCAACGTGCTATCAATGTGCAGAGTTGCCTACAACATCAACACTTACCAATAGAACTATTTTTGATGTTACAGGGCGAAAAAAAATGCATCAACTGCTAAAATGTCAGAATAAAGACGGGTTGATATTGCTGCTTATCAAGAAACTTTAACAGTGAAGCCGCTGTTTCATAAATCGGGTCATGTGAAAGGTTTGTTATTCTATGAGTCAGATAGACTTTGATGGTTTGTATGATAGTCCCTTGTTTGAACAAATGGGTTCAGACGATATCAGGAAGCTGGAAAAACTTTTCACCGGCAGGAAAATCGCTGAAGGAAAAACAATTTTCATAGAAAACATGCCTGGTGAGTCGCTCTTCTTGATTAAAAAGGGAACAGTGCGAATTTCTAGAATGTTGGCTGAAGGTGACGAGCAGGTATTAATCGTCCTCGGCCCGGACGATGTATTTGGTGAGATGGCAGTACTTGATGGCGGCGCTCGTTCAGCTACCGCCCGGATCGCAGAAGACGCCATATTGTATGGCATGACTCGTAAAAGTTTTGAAGCCCTGGCAAAGGCTGACCCGAGTCTGGGGCTTAAATTCACCTTGAATATTGTTCGTATTTTTAGTAGCCGGGTACGTAATTCGCAAAAGGATTACCGGGCGATGTTACTGGCCAGTTTAAAACGCAAAAAATAATCAGAGACCGATATCATGCGCTTTCTCTCACTACTGATATTGCTGCTGTTTGCCTGCTCAGCTACTGTCATTACACCGCAGCCACAAAGTGCCAGCCTGATAGATATAGAAGATCAGCGGATCAGTCAAACAACCAGAGGAGTTCAACTGCCTGCAAAACTTCTTGGGGCTGGGATCAGACCGTCACTTACAGATCAAAACTATTGCTCTTTCTGGGCAGAGGTGACAAACCAGCGCAACGGCCAGTTGCCAATCGATTTCACAGATTTCCTTCTTATAGATGATCAAGGGCGGCAGTACCTGCCTGCGAACCACGCAGAACTGGTCGAGCAACTTACTGACGCCGTACCCTGTTTGACTCCCTATCCCTATATTGTTTTTTATTATCTGGGTGACTCAGTTCGGTCACAGGCTGATACTCAATTCAGAAGTAAATCCAATATTTTGCCTCTCGACGACCTGAATATATCGTGACCGATGCTCTACCAAATACCAGTGTGTTGCCGGCTGCTACTGTTGCGGGTGCTATCTACTTTCCCGCAGAATTACGCACGATGCACCAATTCAGGTTGCACTATCAAATTGGAGCCCTGTCAGAACAAAAATCTTTCAGATTTCTTTCCCTTTTACGGTTGAGAAATAAAGAAACCCGGTATATATTTCGCGCGAGTTTAAAGAGCGGTAGATTTGTTAGCACATCTACTGCTCTTTTTTTGAAATCAATTATTTCAGAACTTGGTTAAGGGAGAGGTTTTCTTATGGCAGTATTGCTTAACCAGCAGTTGATTTTCGGTTTACTCGGTGGCCTTGGGCTGTTCCTGTTCGGCATGAAAATAATGTCGGAGGGCCTGCAGAAGATCGCTGGTGATCGCATACGCAAAATACTGGCTGCGTTAACCAATAATAGGATAATCGGGACGTTCGTTGGTATTGCTGTTACCGCCATCATCCAGTCCTCCAGCGCCACAACAGTTATGACCGTTGGCTTTGTTAATGCCGGTCTGTTGTCCTTAGTACAAGCAATCGGGGTTGTGCTTGGGGCAAATATCGGTACGACTGTTACGGCACAGTTGATCGCTTTTAAAATTACCAAATTTGCACTACCCGCCATCGGCATCGGTGCTGGCCTCAAGCTATTCAGCAAACGCAAAAAATACGTTTATATCGGCGAAATAATTCTCGGTTTCGGCATCCTGTTTTTTGGTCTATCGACCATGAAGCAAGCCTTTGATCCACTTAAGACCAGTGAAGAGTTCCGCCAATTATTTCTGCTGGTAGGTGATTATAAACTGCTCGGAGTACTGATCGGCGCGATCCTGACAGTTGTCGTCCAAAGCAGTAGTGCGACGATTGGTATTACTCTTGCCCTTGCAACCACCGGTCTGCTCTCTTTTGAAGCCAGTGTCGCGTTGATTCTCGGGGAAAATATCGGCACCACAATAACGGCCAACATTGCGGCGATCGGAACCAATCTTGCGGCGCGTCGTACGGCTTTCGCCCACTTTTTGTTTAACTCGCTTGGCACCGTCTACATGCTGTTGCTGTTCCCTTTGTATCTGAAACTGGTTTCAGCAATAACCCCCGGCGATGCTGACTTTGTCATTCAGACGCAGGCTCAAGCTCAAAGTTACGCTGCGGCGATCGGGGACAAGCCATATATTGCCCGTCATATAGCAAATACCCACACCCTGTTTAATGTCATCAACACAATTATTTTCCTGCCGTTAATCGGTTTTTTGGCTAAAATGGCAACCATCATTGTTCGTGGGCAGGATGAAGTTGAAAGCCTGCAGGTAAAGTTTATTGATGATCGGGTCTTGAATACACCACCAATTGCCATCGGGCAGGCACGTCGTGAAACACAGAGAATGGCAAGAATCACACTTGAAATGCTCGGCACGACGGCACTTTTCCTTGAAGATGGTGATAGCAAAAAAGTCAGCAGACTGGAAAAACGTGAAGAGCTGGTTGATATGCTGCAAAAAGAAATCACCAGTTTCCTGGTGCAACTTTCGCAACGCTCGATATCAAAAGAAACCTCAGAATCTATTGGCTCATTAATGCATATGGTTAATGACTTGGAACGCGTTGGTGACCACTGCGAAAATCTCTGGCGATTGGGCATGAAAAAAATTGAAGGTAAAGTTAGCTTTTCTGAAATTGGCGACAATGAGATGGCTGAAATGGCCGATAGGACAAAAGAATTTTTACGCTATATTGTTGAGTCAATGGATGATCCAGAGCCTTCAATTGCCGCCAAGGCTATCGAGTATGAAGATGCCATCGACGATATGGAAAGAAATTTAAGGAACAATCATATTTCACGTCTCAATACCGGAGAGTGCGCTGTCCATCCAGGTTTGATCTATATCGATATGTTGCATAATTTTGAGAAAATCGGCGATCACACGTTCAACGTATCTGAGGCCGTTCTCGGGGAGAAATAATTGTACGCAGCCATTGATGTTGGCAGTAATACTGTGCGGATGTTGATAGGTCGCTGTACTGCAACAGGTATCAAAACAGAAATCTACCGGCAACGAATCACCCGCTTGGGTGGCAATTACGTTGAGGGGAGGGGGCTTGCTCCGGATAGTTTGGAGCGGACCCTTTCTGCGTTTTCAGACTATACAGATATTCTACAGGGAATGAATATTAAAAAGGTTCGTGTGGTCGGTACGGCGGCCTTAAGACGAGCCGAAAATTCTCAACACCTCGTCAATCTGATCAAACTTAAAACCAGAATGCGGTTAGAGATAATCAACGGACGTGAAGAGGCTCGCCTGAGTTCAGCTGGAGTCTTGTCGTCCATCGACCCTTGTCCGGAAACTTCACTGATCATCGATATTGGTGGTGGTAGCACCGAGTTTGTTTTTTACGATAAACAACGGATGCTGTTCACTCACAGCTACCCGCTGGGAGTCGTGCAACTCTGTGAAGAAATGCCCGAAGCTGAGCAACGCATAGCTTTTATTGAAGATATGATAGATAAGTTTTCAGCCGATCTTATCTATGCTGGTATTACTCCAGATC
>JASJGU010000106.1:0-10491 GCA_033791385.1 Desulfuromusa sp. | reverse complement strand
TTGGCCATTTTGTTATCTTTACTGTCAACCAGAGTCAGCTCAAGCAATTCAGAGCCGGCGGTGTGTGGCCTGAGTTTAACGCTGAAGTTGCCGTCCAGACTGTAGTGGCCAGCCCATTGCTTGAGCCAATCTTCGAGGCGCCGTGGTGGCACCTCAGTCTCAATCAGATGCTGGAACTGGGTCGAGCCCTTGCCCATCGCTTTAGTGGTCGCTGTACCACCGGTGGTCGCCATAAGACCGGCGTCCGAGCGGGGTCCACCGACATAAGTCTGTGGGGTTTTGTAGGGGGAGTCGATCAGGCGCAACTTGCGTTGCAAACGCGCCAAAGCGAGCATGCCATCTTCCTTGAGGGCCTGCGCAAATTCTTCTCCAGCCAATCCATCGACCTGATGGCCACCATAGGTGATGAAGTTGAAGACGAAGCCCAGCTTGCCGATCTCAGCGGGGAAAGCACGCATCTCGTCTTCGGACATACCGGTGGAATCCCAGTTGAATGAGGGCGAAAGGTTGTAGGCCAGCATCTTGTCGGGATAAACCGCGTGAATCGCTTCGGCAAAGACCTTGGCGTCCGGCAGATCTGCAGTCTTGGTCTCCATCCAGATGATATCTGCAAATGGTGCCACCCCCAAAGACTTGGCGACGGCGTAAGGGATTCCACCCCGGACCTGATAGTAACCTTCAGGTGTACGAGCGATATCGCAATTCCAGATAATATTGAAGCCCAAAGAGCGCGCTTTTTCGCGTGCTTCTACAAATGAGGCCGTCTCGACAAAGGCATGCCATTCATCGATGGTCATGGGGATCTCTGCACCCTCATCAATATGGAAGGCCATGACATCGGCAACGGCTTCGCCATAGGTCTTCAGGCCGGCTTCCATCTGCCAGAGTTCCAGGAGCCGCGTAGCGGCATCGTCAAGAGTCTTGGTTATGATTTCGGTGCTATGATCAGGCATCGCTTTGACCATAGCGTCGATCTCAGCCGACAGGCCGGTCTTGTCGAGCCAGGCGTCAGCCTTGGTGTAAGCATCATCAGAGATGCTATACATCAGATGACCATTGATTTCCGGCATACCCTTGGTGTGGAACTGACGCATAACCGCCAAGAAGGACGTTTTATAATTGGGAACATTGGTGCTGGTCGCACCAAGGATGAAACGTTGATCGCGCTCGTCACCGCGGCCGTCAAGAAAGGTCGCAGCTTCGGCATCGGTCCGTGCAACGATGATCCCAGGAACGTTCATAACATCGAGCTGGAAACGTGCGGCGTTGAGACGCTTGATCTGCTCATCGACCGGAACCAGGACTTTACCCGCCTGGTGTCCACATTTCTTAACCCCGGGTTTCTGGTCTTCAATATGGTAGCCCGGAACCCCGACTTCAGCGAAGCGACGGATCAGATTACGGACATGCGCATCACCGCCGTGACCGGTATCGGCATCGGCGACAATAAAAGGACGGTAATCGATAGCGGGAGTGTCCTTGCGCTCCTGCTCGGTCATGCGCAGACGCAAATAGTGCTGGTTGCGATCTGCAGCCATCAGCGCCCGAACCAAGGGAGCCGCCTCATCAGGTACCTGACTTAAGGGATAGCTCGCCAGGTCGGGACCTGGGTCCTCATTGATTGAGCCCTTGGCCGAGGTCGCCCAACCACCGAGGTAGATCCCTTCGATACCCATCCGTTTGATCGTAACCGCTTGCCCCGGAGAGTAAGGGCCAAAAGTGGTAATCGACTTGCCCTCACCAAACAGTTCACGCAGACGCTCATGAAAGGCCTTGGCGGCATCGCGGGCAATCGTATATTCGACAGGGATTGTCCCACGCTGCTCAACAACCTGATCTGCCGTGAATAAGCGTAAAATTCCATCGAAACGTGGGCTCTTGAACCACTCACGGGTTGACTGGACCTCTTCAGAAAATGAACTCATTTTTCCCTCCTAATTCTTAGCGGCCTGCAGCCGGTAAAGTATCGAGGTTTTCGGTGATACGGATGCCTGCTTCTTTGTAGGCCGCCATATACTGAGCAATACGCTGCTTGGCGACGCCAAGATCGTTATTATTCAGATTAATATTCAACAGATCAATGAACCAGGGAGACTTCACCGGATCAAGGACATAGGCTTCAACGATGGCGCGAGAAATCGGCAGCGTCGTTGTCTTGGAATCATCGTAGACGTCGCGATTATCTGCCGCCAGCAACTTGGCGTACTCTTCTTCGAGCAGGCGGTTGAAGATCTCGAGACTAAAGACCTCACCAGCTTTTAGTCCTGTCTCTGCATCATCTTCGGTTAAGACGGCAGCTTTATGGATCCACTCCCAAAGAATGCTCAGACGAATTTCGCCGGTGGCCATATCTTCCATCAAATAGAGGATATCATCGTTACCAAAGAAATCAGCTGGTTTCAGGGCTGCTGCCTGTAGGCCTTGCCCGAAGGCGTTACCATACTGCAGCGCGACACTCAGCAGGTTACGCGCACCACGTACGGTACGTGGTGCAGGCTCTAACAAAATGAGCCCGGCGGCATCATCTGCAGTGTAGCCGAGGGGCTCGAACTTACGTCCAAGCTGATTCGCTTCTCCAACCTCTTCCCAGACCGGGCGGATGATATGCGCCATTTTCCAGTGTGCGATCCATTTGCCGCTTGCTCCCTCACGTTGCTCACGCTCAGCGCCGGCCTTGGCCTTCTTCATGCTGCTCGCGACGCCTTCTTTTGAACCGACCGGAATATTCGGCTCCATCCCACCCTGCCAGAGGGCGAAATTACCGTTGCTATCCGGTGTATTTACGGCTCGACGAACACGATCTTCGTAGTTGCGCATATACCCGTAGGTCATGGTGATCGATTCGATATTGGGATTCACAAAATCTTTATCCCAACTGGTGGCATCTGATACACTGTTGATATAGTCCCAGCGGCCGGTATTGAAGCCGACGAAATGCCGGCCCAGGGCAGCACGGATCTCCATCAGCTGGAATGTTTGCTCCAGTTGTTCTACCAGCACATACCCCTTAATAGTCCCGACTTCAAGACCCAGGTGGCCTTCGAGAGCAGTCAGCAGTGTGTTCCAGAAACCGGCTTCTTCGGCGGTTTGAATTTTTGGCAGATACAGAACCACAGAAGAACCCGCATCAATCAGAGTTTTGTGATTGTTAACCACGTAGAGGGTCATATCGACGACAGAGGCGGAGAGGGATTTACCATCAACCCGGATGTGCCGATCGTCCAGGTGAAGACCGCGAGCACGGAACAGCTTGGTCGTAAAGTCGAGCTGGGTGCGCCAGTCAGCAACAATCTCCCGGCCAAAAAAATCTTTGCCCCAGGCGTTCATCTCGCCCGCAACCGATTCGGCGACTTCCAGAAAAAGAGGGTCACGTGCGATGGCCAGTTTCAGGCTGCGCTGATTATCCAGCGACATGGTCGTAACCTGACCCAGGGCATCTTCGCCATCAAACATCCAACCATCTGCACCCGAAAGCAGTGCATAGGCAACGTTGCGCAGATTGGCCTTGACGGGAGAATTTGGTCTGGCGGCAGGACCGGTTCCCTGGATCCACTGCCGCTGAAGGTCATGGGGGATAACCGCACCGACAAAGTTACCGACACGCGCATCCTGGACCCGGATACCGGTTCCCTTTATCTCGGAGTCAGGGGCAAGAAAGCCGACATGCTTGCGCTCCTTGATCCTCGCCAGACGGCGCTGGGTGCGTTCTGTCATCAAACGCTTCTGTTCATCGTTGAACTGCGCCATAAAAGCCAGAGCATCAAGCGCCTCTGCGGTATAGATATCTGAATACTCCTCCGCAAGGTTCTCTCGAATCTCCAACTCTGGCCCTCCGTTGGTTGATATAGTTGTGCTCATCTAGGTCCTCCCCCTATCAAGGTGAAAGTCTTTCGTTCTTATGGATTTAATAGATTGCCTCCCATATATGACTAATTTGGTCAGTTATAGCCACTGAAAGTCTCTAAGTCAATACTTTCTAAAATTACGTTTGATATCTTAGACAATTCTTCTTGCACTGATTTCAACCCAAGACTTTCTGCATGGCTGGTAATGCAACACCCTGTTTGATATCGGCGCCCATGTCTCCCAGAACAGATTCAAGAGCACCAATGCATAGCAGGATATTTTCGGCACGGCTGGAATGTCCCATCAACCCAATCCGCCAGACCTTACCCGCTAAGGCACCAAGACCCGCGCCAATCTCCAAATTGTATTCTGTCAGCAATCGACCCCGAACAGCGGCATCATCGACCCCGGCGGGGATGGTGACCGCGTTGAGCTGCGGCAAACGGTCGCCTTCTTTAACGATAAAGCTCATGCCCATCGCTTCCAGGCCCGCCTTGAGCGCCAAGTGATTCTTGTGATGGCGTGCCCAGGCATTTTCAAGCCCTTCTTCTTTAAGCATCAGCAACGATTCGTGCAAAGAGTAGAGCGCATTGATAGGCGCAGTATGGTGGTAGGCACGCTTGGCCCCTGTCCCCCAATAGCCCATAACCAGATTCAGGTCCATGAACCAGCTTTGGACCTTGGTTTTACGATTGCGGATCTTGTCCAGAGCCCGCTGGTTGAAACTCACCGGCGAAAGGCCGGGAGTACAGGAGAGACACTTCTGGGAGCCGGAATAGATGGCATCAATCTCCCACTCGTCCATCTTGATCGGTGTCCCGCCTAAAGAAGTGACAGTATCGACGATTGTCAAACAGTCGTGTGCATGGGCTAATTTAACCAACGCAGCCACATCAGACTGTGCCCCGGTAGAGGTTTCGGCATGAACCATGGAGACAATTTTGGCGTCAGAGTTAGCCTTCAGAGCCTCATCGAGTTTCGCAATATCAATAGCTTCGCCCCAGGCATCCTCAACCATAATGGGAATTCCACCGCTACGCTCCACATTTTCTTTCATTCGACCACCAAAGACACCATTTTGGCAGACAACAACCTTATCTCCTGGCTCAACCAGATTGACAAAACAGGTCTCCATACCCGCAGAACCTGGCGCAGAAACCGGCATGGTCAGAGCATTTTTGGTTTGAAAGGCATATTGGAGTAACTCTTTGAGCTCATCCATCAGATTGATAAAGGCAGGATCCAGGTGACCGATGGTCGGTCGGGAAAGCGCCTCAAGAATCCGCGGGTGGACATCTGAGGGACCAGGACCCATAAGAGTACGGACGGGTGGGTTAAATGATTTCATTTTCATGGGACGCACCTTTTTAAAGTTGAGGTTGAAGTTGTATATTCGTATCCAGCAGGAAGGCAGCTCTTCTCCTTAAGTGTGAAAAAAATTATATCTTATTCTTTATGAAGGTCAATAGCCCACCTCCTTCGCTACGAACAATAGGAATAATATATTGTTCTAAACAATAAAGGCAGGGAAAACCCTGACATCTCAAATACTAACCTAACTGGTAATAATTATCAACAAAGAATTCAACTCTTAAAATCAGGCCTTCCTAAAAGGGGAGAAAAGGAGCAACGAAAATGGCACAAGGAACAGTTAAGTGGTTTAACGACGCAAAGGGTTTTGGTTTTATCGAGCAGGAGAACGGACCCGATGTGTTCGTTCATCATTCTGAAATCCAAGGTGAGGGGTTTAAGTCTCTTGCCGAAGGAGGCCGTGTGGATTTTGATGTCACCCAGGGACAAAAAGGGCCTCAGGCGTCTAATGTTCAGAAAATGTAGTCAAAGTTTCTACAACCTTACATGCTAATAAGAGCTCTACGGCCCAACCTGATTCCGAATGGTTGGGCCTTCCTATTTATTGCTCCAAGTTGGACCTACCTAGCCTTAGAGCGAATTGCATAGATCCGGTTTATCAAAAAATCGGGAGTTTGATTTTTGACTTGAATTTCGGGGCAACCTGACCCAATTCTAGCGGAACCAAACGAGAGGGTATATTTCAAAACAGAGAGGGTGGTCTTTTAGTCGTGCTGAGGAGGTGGGTATATCAACGCATCTCAGGACTGAGATTTGTAAAAAGTGTTGGTTCAAATCCTCCCGTCAGGTTCAGGCCAGCCTTGGAAGTTGCGTAGCAGATCACAGAGGATTTCTATTCGTTCGTGATCCAGATTGTAAGTCAGCCCGCAGAATGATTTATGACAGTCAATCATTTCTACCAATTCTTCGCCCCAGGAAGGACTGTAGAAACTAACCATTGAGGTTAAAAATTGTTCCTCGCCGCAACTCTCTTTAGCCAGTTCAGCTTCGACCAATTTGTGTTGCGGTCGGAGGTCATCTTTTATCTTGGCGGTGGCCGTGGTTTTTGGTCCGAACAGGTGTCCGCCGACCAGCTCAACTCCACGTTTCCAGGCGACAAAAAAACGGGCTTCTTTCTCTTTGGTCTGTTCAAGCACATTCAATACGTAGTCTGTGTTCACCATCATTCATTTCTCCCACGCAAACTGATCTGTCTCTAGTTTAGCAAAGAAAACTACTTTGGATATTCTATACTGAATAAAGCACCCCGCCGCAAGCAGCGGGGTATTAACTTTGCGGTCAATCCATGCTTGCTTGCAGCCAGCTTTCGCCCCAAGGGAACGGGGAATTGAACCCGCAGGGATTTAATTGCTTAATCGGTCATGCTAGCCGGCCGTGGTTTCCCATTTGATGGCATCTACTGGACAAACCTCATCACAGGCTCCACAGTCTGTGCAGGCTTCCTTATCGATGTTGTATTGCGGATCGCCTTCACTGATGGCACTTACTGGGCAGACCGGTTCGCATGTGCCGCAGGTGATGCACTCGTCAGTAATGTAATGTGTTCCCATGTGAACTCTCCTCTTATGCTGCGATGATTGAAGCCTGTTGAGGTTCTGAATTTTCAAGTGTCTGCCTCGGGGTGGGGCCTGTGATCTCCGGCAAGGTCGTGGATTGACCCGCGGATTCAGAAGTTTTGGCCGCCATGATAAAATCATTGACATGTAGGCCCGCTATTTTATGCGTCCACCAAGTCACCGTAACCATACCACTCTCTGTCAATATAGCCGGATGATGCTTCTCCTGTTCGGCAATTTCTCCGACCTTGTTAGTAAATTGTAGTCCCTGCTCAAAGTTTTTAAATTGTTAGTTTTTTTGCAAATGATGGATGCCTGCAACAACCGTAATTTGCCAATCAGGGAGTTGGAGCATGTATTTCGTGATATCTTCCGAGGTCGCCAATGGCGCTCCTTTGCGACAGGCTTCGCAAACTTTTTTCATCAATAAAGTCATCGCAATCTTTCTTTGGTTCTGGTCCACAGCGGCCTCGCAGCCTAAGCAGGGAAAAGTGCGGAGAAGAGAGCATATCCATTCCCTCGCACTCTACGGCTATCGATGTCAGTCCGGACTCTTCCGTGCATCAGGATCACCTCCCCTTGAATATCAGATATCAACATCCCGGCCAAACTGGCTGAACTCTTCGAGATTGCTGAATTCTCCCCAGACCAGATACTGACTGGGAGCATTGATGAATTGGTAAATATTCTCCAATACATTGAAGTGCTTATGTTCCTCAGCGGCGATTTTTAGCAGTAGGTCTTTTATTGCTGGATTATCCTCTTTGCTGACGGCACTTTCGTAGAATCGGAAACTGTCGGACTCAATCTTTATGGCATGCTGGTAGGCCGTTAGGTCTCCTTCGAGGCCTTTAAGCGTTGCTGCTTCTCGTGGTAGCTGTGCGAAAACATTCTTGGCCTGTGACAGGATGGAAGTCTCCCGCATGGCTGGCAATTTCTCGCTCGTCCTTAGTTTCTGGAAAATCTCGTAATGTTTCTGCTCATCCTCAGCCAGCCACGTGAAAATTGTCTTCAGCCCTGGCAAAGAACTCTGGTTGGCCAGTTTTTCATAATAAGCCTTGCCGTCTTCTTCCATCTTCATGGCAAAATTGAAGATGTCCATCCCTGCCTCTCTATCTGTGTTTTTAATTGATCATGAATTCAACTTTAAGGGTAACGGTCGTAACAAAATTGTCAAGCCACTTGAAAAAACCGTTAAAAGTGAGCTCATCTCCCTGCAACCGGCCCAACCTGCTGTTGAATGGTTGAACCGTCTTGCCTTTTTTACAGGAACGAAGTCCTGTTACTTTTTTGGATAAATTACACAGAGTCGGCTTATCAAAACTCCCCGACTAACTAATGTTTAAGAAAAATCAGTTCACGAAACTTACCGGCAAAGGCTTTATTTTTGGCTCTGCAAAACCAAGTAATTGACTGCGGCACTTACCTTTTCATCGCTGAGCTGGATACCGATGATAAATTTGTATATTCCAAAGGCAGTGGTATACTGAAGCATAGTTCGCCCAAACTGATGACTGATTAACCGGTTAATCAACATGAAAAATGATGGGGCAAAAAAAATGAATATGACGGAAGTGAAAGCGGTCGCCAAGAATCGGGGTGTTAATCCGGTGAAGATGAAAAAAGAGGATCTAATTCATACCATTCAGCTGGCCGAAGGCAACCCACAGTGTTTCAATACCAACTTCTCGAAGCAGTGCGGGCAGGATGAGTGTCTGTGGCGTGATGACTGCGGTTAGTTGATGGTTTGATTCCAGGTTTATTCGCGTGCCGCTTTCTTTTGGCTCCGGTTTCTTTATCGACACAAGACTGGAAACCTGCTGGTTTTAAAAACGCGCCTGCAAGCTGTTTGTTTTGAGTAATTATCGGTGTCGTGGTGAAAATGCTTTTTTCGAACATCTGTCTTTCGTTTGTCAAAAGCGTTTAGCTTTTTTTACTGGTCTTGGCTAGGAAGACTGAATACTGCTGTGCCACCTTCTTCCCATCGCAGCGCGGGCACTCGGTCTGGCCTTGATCACGTTCATCCATACTCATGACAACCGTGAAAATAAGCTCACATTCCTGACAACGGTACTCATAGGTAGGCATCGACTCCTCCGGCCGTGGAGAGAAAAAGATCGTGGTAAACCGATTATAGATTACAGAATCCTGATGTCAATCTGAGGTCAACTGATTGTCAGATGTGTCCTCGGTTGGCTGAGTTGGATATCGGCGTAGATAAAATGGGAAACTTGGAGTCGTTTGATCCATCAATCATGATCTTTCCTTTCGGGTTTTCAGTCTTGAAGCAGAAGAAAAAGAGCTTCAAAATGCTCAACGGACCCACAAACCTGGCAAATTTTTGTGTTTCTCTTCTTAATATATGAAGTCGGGAGGAGTCACCTTGATGCAAAGGGCTGAAGGGGTAGGTGTCAGAGAGAACAACCACTTAAGCTGGAGGAGACCATGTTAATTGGTGAATTTTGTAATCGTGAGGTTGTCGTTGTTGATCTGGAAACAACCATTCTTGAGGCGGCTAAGCTGATGCGCTCAGAACATGTCGGGGATCTGGTGGTGACCGACAGCCGCAGTGGCCGGCTGATACCCGTCGGCATTCTCACCGATCGCGACATCGTCGTTGAACTGCTGGCTGAGGAGATTGAGTTGGACAAAATCTCAGTCGGAGATGCCATGAGCTATGAACTGCTCAGTGTAAAAGAACAGGACGGGCTGCAGGAAACCATTGAAAAAATGCGTGATCGGGGAGTACGTCGCCTGCCGGTGGTTGATGATGCTGGCGCCCTGATCGGCATCGTCACGGTGGACGATCTGATGGAACTGATTGCTGAACAGATGGTCGATCTGGTCGGTCTGGTTGGTAAAGAACTGGGCCGGGAACGGTCAAAAATGCAATGAGACGGCTAAAATTCATACCACGAGCAGATATGCACTGAGCAGCCGATGAACGAAATCCAGCCCCGATTCTGGCCCTGCGTGCAGATACCCTGAGGGTTTGACAACATTTTCACCCACCGGATATCTGGAATTAACCAGCCTTGGACAAGGTGCCAGCTCCGCTGACATTGTGAAGCTGTCAGGACAATCTTGAGCATGAACAACCGGTTTCTGGCATCCTTTCAAGTTGTTCAGCCGTATGCTTGAGGATATCGGAAAGTGTCTTTTCATCCAGCTTTTTGCGAGCTGTGCAATAGGACGCTATTGAAGACGAAGGAGTCTGGACTCCTCTGATAGAGGCGTAAGCCTGAAGCTTACGGATGACCCCCTTGCAACCGCCATCGGCATCCAGTATCTGACTGAACAAGGCCCAGAAGGTGTTCTCTTTGGAAAAGAGTCTTCTCCTGCTCATCTTCCCCGCTTGCTCAGGTTTGAGAAGCGAACGGGGAATGAAATTCTCAAAGAACTCGCCGATCTGCTTGAAAGATTTTTGTTTCAGCAGAGCCATCTCTTTTGCAAGGTTTTGCTGTACAGATTGCGGCTTTCGACGGAGTGTTTGCAGGTGAAATCTTGGGAACATTGGCGTTGTATTTTTCATGCGCCATTATGACATTTTTAGCCAATATTCTCAGCTACTTTTCCATGCAAAATTGCTTAAACTAGCGCCATTCTATGGTGTTTGAAAGCATAAGGATCAGAAAGAGGAAGCCTCCAAGTGGCGGACAGCTCATAATGAGTAGGCAGGGTCGAATGAATCGCCCCGAGTCAGACCCACAAGGAGGCT